>JAIRMB010000029.1 GCA_031258995.1 Puniceicoccales bacterium | reverse complement strand
GCTTTCTCCCTGACCCTACTGGAAGCCATTGAAAATAGTCGACGACGCCCCATCGATCGCATCATTGAAGAGCTCAAATCCTAGGCAGAGACCGCACTGCGATGGCTCACCGATGATTCCCTTTTGTGCCGGCGATGGAGGTTCTTCGGAAAAAGATCGGATGATATTCGATCCATTTATGATCAAATCTGTCGAACTTTTCGACGAAAAAATCCGGCCCACTACGTCAGCGATGAAAATCTTACGGTCGTAGTTTGAAACCATTTTTTCAGATTTGCTCACTTTTTTCTGCGGGATTTAGTTCCAGAGAACGGGGCGGAAGAAACATCGCTTCGCCGGATCGTTTTTTCAGCACTTCGGTGAATTTTTTCGTCGTGAAACTTTGCGTCTTGTCCCAAAATCGTGGCCGGAGATTTTTATCCGAATTCTAGGCGCTACGAAATTCCGCCAAGCCACTGCCGAGAATGCATTCGACGGTGAGCGTCACAGACTTGACCTCGCGTCGCTGGGGAAGTTCATAGGAAATGGGCAGCATGGTCCGCTCCAAGACGGCTCGTAGACCCCTTGCCCCCGTCTTTTGCAGAATCGCCTGTCGAGCAATGGTCCGCAGCACTTCCTCCGGCACGTGCAACTTAACGCCCTCAAAGGCCAATAGGCGCCGGTACTGTTTTATGAGAGCATTTTTTGGCTTAGTTAGGACGTGGACAAGATCTTCTTCGTTTAAATCTTGGAGAGCCGTAACCACGGGCAAGCGGCCGACAAATTCTGGAATAAGACCAAATTGTACCAAATCCTCCGGCTGCACCTGTGCCAGCAATTCCGCTCCATTCCGTCCCGCCCGATCAACCCGCTCGCCGGCTGGGTCGAAGCCCAGCACCTTTGTCCCAATTCGACTTGCGATGGTGCGATCCAGTCCGACAAAAGCACCGCCGCAGATGAACAGGATGTTCTGCGTATCGATACGTAGATATTCCTGCTCCGGGTGCTTGCGGCCGCCCTTCGGAGGGACGTTACAGATTGTTCCCTCTAAAATTTTCAACAGTGCCTGCTGCACTCCTTCGCCGGAGACATCGCGCGTTATGGAAACATTTTCCGTTCGCCGCGCAATCTTATCTATCTCATCGACATAGATGATGCCGCACTCGGCCCGGGAGAGCTCATAGTTTGCGGCCTGGACTAGCCGCAATATGATATTCTCCACGTCCTCGCCCACATAGCCTGCTTCCGTGAGGGCAGTTGCGTCGGCGATGGCGAAGGGCACGTCCAAGGCTTTGGCTAAACAGCGGGCAAGTAGAGTTTTGCCCACACCCGTGGGGCCCAAAAGGAGTACATTGCTTTTTTCGATCTCGACGTCATTTAACTCCTTACAGCGAATCGGCTTTCGCCTTTGTTTTTTGAGGATAATTCGGCCGGCGGCGGCGAGACGACCGTAGTGGCTGTGGACAGCCACAGCAAGAGACCGTTTGGCTTCCTCCTGGCCAACAACATACCGATCGAGAAATTCTTTGATGTACTTTGGCGAAATGCTGGGCACTTCAAAGGGACTGCCCGGTACGGCCACGCCATCGGTCGCTGCGCTTTCCTCCGTCATCTTGGGGGCAAATTTTGCCGGCTTTTTTTGGGCCCCCAGACCGAGCGCATCTGCGCAGACGGCGACGCACTGATCGCAAATATGGATATCGTTCGGGCCTTCAATGAGGCGGTCCACGACCAGCTGCGATTTTCCGCAAAAAGAACAATGGTGCAGTTGCTTATCCATCTGCTCGGCCGCCTAGGACTCACTCGGCTTTTTTCGCTCGATTACCTCATCGACAATGCCGTAGTCCAACGCCTCCTGAGCCGTCATAAAAAAATTACGGTCCGAATCTTTTGCGATCCGTTCCACCGGCCGGCCCGTCCGCTGAGCCAGAATCACATTAATAACGGTCCGCCACCGGAGAACTTCTTTCGCGGCGATGGAAATATCTGCGCTCTGGCCCGTGGCGCCGCCCATCGGCTGGTGGATCATGACCCGGCTGTTTGGAAGTGCATAGCGCTTGCCCTTCGTGCCGGCCGCCAGGAGGAGCGTGCCGAAGCTGGCCGCCTGTCCCACGCAGTAGGTGACCACGTCGCAGTGCATAAAATTGATGGTGTCATAGATGGCCATGCCGGCCGTGACGCTTCCGCCCGGGCAGTTGATGTAGAGGTGGATGTCCTTTTTTCCATCCTCCATCTGGAGGAATAGCAGCTGCGCCACTACGGCATTGGCCACCCAGTCGTCGATGGGCGTGCCTATGAAGATGATGCGGTCCTTCAGAAGTCGACTGTAAATGTCCCAGGACCGCTCCGTGCGGCCATCGCGCTCATATACATAAGGAAGAGGGAGATAGTGCCCCATGATTCAATTGGTCCCTTCGGCCGTGCTCACCCTGGACCATCTAGCCGATTCGGCAATGGCAATTTTTCCAAACGCGGAACCGGCCGGTTTTTCGCGGGAAATCCCGCCCAGAGAACTACTTCATTGTCACCGCGGCTCATTGCTGGCTACGTCCTCCATCCTCTCTCCGTTTTCCAGAAACTGCCAGAGAGCGCCATCCTTTTCCACGGAACTGTCATCCGGGGAAGAAAATCCACAGCGAAAGCAAAAATCCTTAAAGCTGTGCTCCGGAAGGATGTGGCTACAAAAGATGCCGTCGGAAGAAAATTCTAAATAGAAGCGAAGATCGCCGATGCGTACTCGATAGAAGGTCTTGGGCCCGCGCTGTACCCGTCCAAAACGTTCTTCGCCGCCGACCCCATAGAATTGCCCAACCCCTAGAGTTGCCAGCTCGCCAAGGAGCTCCATCTGCCGGTCAATGGGGAGGCGATTCAGCTCTCCCATGCTCTGCGCGCTGAAATTCACCTGCACGGCGTCAACTCTAGGCGTCCGCCGACGGCTGTAAAGACTTTGCGGCGCCCCTTTGCCGGGCCAGCAGAACGTTCTCCAGGAGGGAAGCCACGGTCATGGGTCCCACGCCGCCGGGGACGGGGGTTATGGCGCCGCAGTGAGGTGCGACGACGGAAAAGTCCACGTCTCCCAGGAGTCGTCGCCCGCCGACAGAGGAGGGATCGGAAAAAAAATTTTGCCCAACATCAACTACCGTTGCCCCTTCCCGGATCCAGCCGGCCCGCACCAGATTCGGTGAGCCGACGGCGGAGATGAGTAAGTCCGCCTCCCGAGCGATTTCCCGCAGGTGCGCCGTCCGGGAGTGGCAAAGGGTCACCGTGCCATCTAGGCCGCGACTTTGAAGCAGCAACGCCAGCGGCAGGCCCACGATCCGGCTGCGGCCGATGATCACGATCCGGCGACCGGCGATGGGAATGCCATAGGCCTCCAGAAGATACAGAATGCCCTTTGGCGTGCAGGGAATCAGCCCATCTTTTTGCCCCAGCGCCAGGAGACCCACGTTGTGGGGATGGAAGCCGTCCACGTCCTTGGCCGGGTCCACGGCGCCGAAAACTTCGTCTTCCAGGGATCGGTCCGGCAGGGGCGCCTGCACCAAAACGCCATCAATCGAATCGTCTTCATTCCAGTGATTTAGCAGCTGTAGAATTTCTCTTCTGCCTGCGCCGGCCGGCAACGCGCACAGCTCAGTCCCGATGCCCACCTCGGCGGCCGCGTCGCACTTGCGCTCCACGTAGCGGCGGGAAGCCGCACTTTCACCTGCCATCAGAATCGCCAGCCGCGGCGGGCGGGCCAACGCAGAGACTTCCGCACGAATTTTTTTTCGCAACGCCGCAGCGACGGGCTCCCCCTTCAACAGTACGGCCATAGCACCTAACGGCCCTGGGTAAAAACCCGAGCCCCTTCGAGCCCCATGATCTTTTCGCTGAACTCCCAATCGGCCGGCGTTGTATCTAGCGCCTTCTCCACCATAGCCATTTTCGCATCCAGGTTATCCACCAGCGCTACGAAAACCCCCTCCGGCGAAGAGGGCAGTACGGCGGCCCCATATTCTGGCATCCCTTGGTGGCAGAGGATGATGTGCTCCAATTGCAACAGCAGATCGTCCTCTAGATTGGCCGTCAGGGCCGCCTTCCGCACTATGCGATAGCCCAGGACCACGTGGCCCTGCAACAGCCCCGCCCGCGTACGTTCGTAGGCGCCCTCACCGCGGTATTCCCAGGCCTTTCCTACGTCGTGCAGCAGCATGCCGGCAATGGCCAAATCCGGATCTACGAATGGGTAATGGGGCAAAAGGGAGATGCCCGCCCGCGCCACGTGCACTGAATGCTCCAACAGTCCAAAGCGATAGGCGTGGTGCATGTTAACCGCCGCCGTGTTGGTCCAAAAAATTTCGCCCACCTCTTTCAGCGCCTCTTCGACGGTTTTTTTGAGTTTCTCGTGGCCGATGCGGGCCACGTAGCTTTCCAACTCTTTGCGCAATAGGTCGGTTGACTCTTTGGGCCCGCCGTAGAGGATGCCTTCCAGCCCTTGGGATCGCGCTTCCGCCGGTCCGATCCGCCGGATGGCCTGGATCCTAGGGCTAAGCCGGTCGTTGAACTGCTCCGCCACGCCGGCCAGCGACAGGACGGCTCCCACCGGCACTCCCTGCAGTAGGCCATAGGCATCGCTATCCTCGAAAATGTTACAAGAAAACGAACCGTAGCGATCTCCCACTTCGATGGCAAGGAATGGGCGACCGTTCTTGGCAATCCTTCGGGAGACACCCTTCAACAGAAACACGCCCTCAAAGGCCGTACCCGTCGGAATTTTACCCTTCAACTCCAGCGTGGTTACGTTGCCCATGGAAAAACGGTCGGCGAAGGGGACAGCCCTGTCAACGGGATTTGTCCGTCCGATGCCGGTTCCGCGACTGCCACTAACCGCCGCCCTATTCATCGGAAAAATTAAAAAAATGCAAAAAAAGCTTGCATTGGGCCGCCGCTCACGACATCCTGTCCGTCTGGGGTGAATGAATGAAAAGAGCTGTCTTACTGTGGGTACTTTGTGCGGCGCCTCTCTGGGCTATTAGGTGTATAAATATTAAAGAAGGTGAGGCTGCCGTGGAGAAGTTCATTACGAAAGCAATTTCGAGCGAAGGACCGCACGATGGCAAAACCTTGTTTTTTAACGGAAATGTTAATTTCACGACCGGCGTCGATGAGATCGAATATGACCTCGGCATCCAGGGCAAAGAAAATGCAGGAGTAGTTTTGAAAAAATCGCCCGGCTCTTCCTCGAACTTTAATCCGATCATGACTTCCAGATTTTTTTCGTTTACAGGGAACGCTGGAGCTGGGGTTGGCATCAACGACGTTACCTTCAACGGGAATGGCGGTTCTTTCCGGAATGCAATTGGTAATCGTATCGGGCAGCTGCTGCTTGCATGGATGTATAATCCATCTGGGATTAATGCGACCCAGAAGCGGCAGGACCTATTATTCACCTCGTCGCCGTCACAACTAGAGCAGGCAACAGAGCAGGCAACAGAGCAGGCCCTCGAGATCATGCAGGGCGGTGGAGCCGTAGAAATTGGAGAGGATTTTACCGGCGGGATTTCCCATTCCATCTTTTTAGATAACATCACCGCGAAACTCGGAGGACCGGCTTTCGGCGGGGCGGTTGCATCACTGGGCAACTTTTCCGGAGGAATTAGCAACTCCCGGTTTACTAAGAACGCCGCCGTTGGGCCTCTTGCAGCGGGAGGAGCCGTCTTTGCACTAAATCTCGAAGGCGGAATCGACAGTTCCGCTTTTGTCAATAACCTTGCCTTTGGCTTGCCGAGCATTCTAGGGAACATGAACACAATGTACGCGAAAAAAGAACTTAATGCTCCTGTAGTTAAGTACGCGAATCCGACCGTACTGGGAGGATCAAACAGTGGCTCCTCCGGGTGGGGTCCCAGCCTAGGCGGAGCAGTCGGCGCCGTCGCCATCGACGGCGGGGTTCACAGCTCCAGTTTCGAAAATAATTCGGCCGGATCGGGCGGCGGCGCCATTGGTTGCGTCATCTTTGAGGGCAAAATCGATAATTCCCGCTTCGAGGGTAACAGTTCTGGAGATCGGTTGGCCGTTGTTGACGCCGACCAAGCAGCCACTGGGCAATATGGTCAAAATCGGAATACGCTGCGGAAAATTCTTGCCAGCACAGGCAATGGCTCCGGCGGGGCGCTCTGCATTCTTTCGCTCAGCGATCTAGCAGCCGCGTCCGGGCTCGGCGAAAGAATTACGGAGAAGCTATCTATTGGTGCTGATATTGGTACCACTATAATAAATCAGCTCCTTAAGGCGCTATCCTCTAAATGCGGTGGTAGCTTTTCGGGCGCGGTTCAAAATTCTCAATTTTTGCACAATAGGGCCGGCAAAAACGGTGGAGCGATCAGCTGCCACGGCGTCTTCACCGGTTACGAGGACGGCGGATTTGCCGATCTGGGCAACAGCTACTTCTTGAAAAATGAAGCCGGCGACCTCGGCGGAGGAATCTATGTGGACGGAACGGCCCGGCTGGTTGCCGGGTCTGGAAACACGATAATCCGAGGAAATCGGTCCCACATGAATTCTTCGGTGCCGGCTCATTGGGACGAACCGTCTCCTTCTGTAAGTAACGTTGCCAAAGATGCTGCACCCCTCGATACGGTAGAAAGGGGCCGGCCGAGCGGACTGCACTTTGTGGACAACGGCGGCGACCACAATAATTCGGAAATACTGAACTTTTTTTCGGATTTTGTGCGGGAGATGTTTGTCGACTTCGTCTCATTGCCAGAAGCGGTGGAAGATATCATCGTTCGTAAAAATCTCACAAAACATGACTACGCTATTGGAGCGAAAAGACATAACACGTTTTTTCTCTACGACCCCATTACCTGTAGCGGCAACCCGTCCGCCCACCCCACGCTGGATCTCAATCCGGAAGGGACGCACGTGGGCACGGTGCTCTTCGATCGCTATCGATCGGAACTCTGGGATAATTGCGATGTGACAGTCTGGCACGGCACGCTAACGCTGCAAAATGGTGCCAGTCTAGGCGCGGAAAGGGGGCAGGGCACCTTCCGATTGGAAGAGCCGGCCACACTCCGCATCGCCTACGGCCAGCCGATCGACGTTTATTCGTTCAATGAGAGAACTTTTCAGGTGGAGTCGTACACGCAAGCGGTGCCCTACGACCCGGACTACATGCGGAGCGAAATCGGCGCGCAGTCCGCGGAGTTCCACGGCCAGTTACAATTCGTTTTGCCGCCAAACATTAGCGAAGGCGCCGTCCTGCTATCCATTCCCTTTGGCACGGCGACGGTGAGGGGTCCCATAGACGTCGGGGTGAGCAGCGGTCGCAACGGCGAAGAGGTTTTTATGCTAAAAAAAGATAGGCCTATCGTGCTGCTAACCGCGGGTCGTGGGCTAATCTGCGAGAAGAATCTCTTCCCTGTTTGCGACGGATCGAGCATCCCTCCAGAAGTTGCGCGGCCCGGCTACAAATTCCGCGTCTGGCGGGATGCCAATCGCATTCTCGCCAGCCTTCTAAGCGTGGACCAGTCGCTCACGGCCAGAGAGGCCGCCCCAGCGCGCTACAAAGCCTTCAGCGAGGGATGGCTGGTCGGCGCGGCGGCGCTGGACTGTTGCGCGAATACGTTCGCAATGCCGCGGACGGATAAAGTTACCTCCTTTTGCTCCATCGGCGGAGGAATGAAGGAGCACGACGCGGATTCCTCCATCGAGCTAAACGGCGTCTCTCTCATAGCCGGCCTTGCGGACGGGATAACCGGCTCATCGGGGCACCTGCTCTACGGCGGGTTCTTCGAGGGCGCCACAGTCAAGAGCAAGACAAAAACTGAGCAGAGCTACGACCTTGGCCCCATCAAAGGATCTGGGCGGGCTACGGCCTTTGGCGCCGGCATTTTGGCCCGACTGATCCTCGCGGAAAGCGACGACAGCCGTTTCGCTTTCGAATTTGCCGGACGGGGCGGAATGGTCAAAAATAAATGGAACGGCGACGCAGAAAGCGCACTTGGACTGTCCATCGATAACGGTGCAACATACTGCGGAGCCCAGCTGGGGACTTCCTGCGGCTGGACGTATGACGAGAAATTTCCCATCGATGTTTTCGGCAAATACTTCTGGACGCACCTAAACGGCAAAAAATTTGCCGACGAGGGCATCTCCCTCGAAGCGATAGACTCGCACCGGGTTCGCGTCGGCTGCCACCTGTCCTATGTGGCTTCGCGACAGTTGGCGCCTTGGATCGGCGGCTACTACGAACGAGAGTTGGCCGGAACGGCCAAGGGCACGGTAAACGGGGCGGAAATTCAACGGCCGTCCCTGAAGGGCAATCGCATTGCCGGCGAGGTGGGCGTGGCCTGCCATCCGACCCCGTTCACGGCCATAGACCTGCTCTTGCGCGGTTCGGCCGGCACACGAGATAGCATAAGTGGTTCTATTCGCGCCCATTACGAATTCTGAAAATTTCCCGCGGCGCGCTCTGCGCGCCGCGGGAAATTGCCGAAGTTGAGACCGGCACATCGGCCGGACGCCCGCGGTGGGCCGGCCATATTTGCCGAATGCGCACATACGCCCAGCAGAGCGAATGGCCGGGGAAATATTAGCCGAACTAGAACAGCAGCTCCCTCACGGCGGCGGCGACGGCCAGTTCCACCGCCTTTGGCGACTGAGAACCGTCGATTGTGACAATCCGGTGCGGATTTTCTTGGACAATTTGCAGGTAAGCGGCCCGGACTTTTTGAAAAAATGCCAACGGCTCCTCTTCGAAGCGGTCCAATGGCCCGCCGCGAGCGGCCCGAATGCGACGGAAACCTTCCTCGGGAGGAAGATCCAACAAAATGGTTCGGTCTGGGACGCAGGCGGCGGCGGCGAAGCGATCCAACTCTTTCACCAGCTCGATGGGCAGCCCTCTGGCGCCCCACTGGTAGGCTAGGGTAGAGTCGGAATAGCGGTCGCAAAGAACGATCGTCCCGTCAGCGAGGGCCGGCCGGATGCGTTCGCGAACCAGTTGGGCCCGACTGGCTAAAAAGAGTAGCAACTCCGCCTCTCCGCAGAGCGGAGTCTCTTTTCCTTTTAGTAGGCGGCGGATCCCTTCGCCCAATTCTGTGCCGCCTGGCTCCCGAATGGCCAGCACGTTCCGGCCCGCAGCACGCAGCCGCTTCGCCAAAAACTCCAATTGGGAGGATTTCCCGGCTCCTTCAATGCCTTCAAAAGTGATTAGCGTGCCCCGCCCCATAGGGGCCAACTAGTGAAAAATTTCCCTCTATCTAGCCTTTTTGCAGGACGCAGCAGCATGCGCTCGGCAGCCGAACGATCATTTTTTGCGGAAAATGTTGACCGGCGACCGTGCCCGGGCAGCCTGTGACTCGAGAGGGGGTGAAAAGTTCGTGCCAATCATCGAGGTAAAGCTACGTAAGGGCGAGAGCGTCGACAAGGCGCTACGCCGTTTGAAAAAGCGGCTCGATCGGGAGGGGGTTCTGCAGGATGCGAAAGCGCGTCGCAGCTATGAAAAACCCTGCGTTCGTCGCCGCCGAAAGGAGAAGATGTCCCGATTCTCCAATTTCTTGCGCAATAAGCGGGAAAAGGAATAGGCCACGGCCCTAGCGGTCTTCGGTCTGTGCGATTCGTCCTTTGGGGGGGTCTATCCCACCGGTGGAAATTTGCCTTGCGGTGGCCGTTTTCACAGGCAAACAGGTCCGCCAGTGCTGCCTTGCTCCTTTTTAGGGGCCGCTGAGCGGTGCGGCGGGCAGTTTGGCCATGATTCTAAAAGGGTATTTTGACGGGAAAGAAGGCAATGGGAGAAAAAGCGGAGGAGAAGCGGCAGAGGGTCGAAGACCAAAGCCTTCCGGGCGGAAGTGCCGAATCGGAGGAAAATTACAACTTTGACGAGCTCATGGAGCTCTACGGCGACGATTTCCGCAATCTCGATCGCTTGAAGCTTTCCCGGACCCCTCCCCATGAGCTGGGGCACGTGCTTCTGCGTTTGATGCCGGAAGATCAGGTAAGTTTCCTCAAGAAGCTCTCCGATAGCGTCATCGGTGAGATTCTTCCCACACTGAATTCGGAGGATTCGGCTGAGGTGTTGGCCCAGTTGAAGGACATGCGGGCTCTTCGAATCCTCTCCCTCTTGGAACCGGACGATGCCGCCTACGTGGTCCGCTGCCTGGACGCCGAAGATCAGGATCGGCTGTTGGGTAAATTGCCGGCGGAAGCGGCGGAGACCATCTACGATCTACTTTCCTACGACAAAGATACGGCCGGCGGCGTGATGACCCCCAACGTCGGCCGGGCGCGGGCGGACTGGACCGTGGACGAAGTCTTCCAAAAATTTCGCTCCGGCGAGCCGGAAAAGGAGAATCTAGATGTCATTTACGCCGTTGACGAGAACGGCCGCCTCGTGGGAAGCGTTACGTTGCATCGGCTCATTCGGGCCCGCGGCGAGCAGCACATCGGGCAAATTTTGGACGGCGACCGGCATCTGGCCTGCCATGCCGACGATCCCACCTCGCTCGTGGCACAGGTGATGGTGGAGTCCAATCGTCAAAGCGTTCCCATCGTGGATCATTTAGGCCGCCTCGTCGGCATCGTTACCAGCGATGATGTCATTGATCTTCTAAAAGACAGCGCCACCCGAGACATCCAGGTGCTCCACGGAGCGGGTGCGGAAGAAAACATCCACGACCCGGTCCGCTATAGCGTGGTTAAGCGAAATCCATGGCTCATCTTCAACCTTGTCACGGCCTCCCTCGGTGCCCTTGTGGTCTCTTTCTTTCAGCCTCAAATTGAACAGCTCACATTGCTGGCCGTTTTCATGACCCTTGTCACCAGTTTGGGCGGAAATTCGGGGGGCCAAACCCTGGCCGTCGCCATTCGTAGCCTGGCCTTAGGGGAGTGGCGTCGGGGTGATACGGGAGGAATTTTTATTCGAGAAACACTTAAGGGCCTCTGCAATGGCATTATCATTGGGATCGTGTCCGCCGTAGCCGGCGCGTCCCTGGCCCGTAATTTTCGGGTTGGGCTTGCCCTTTTTTTCGCCATGGTGATCAACCTGGCCGTTTGCGGCCTCGCCGGGGCACTCGTTCCCTACAGTCTGCAGAAATTAAAATTTGATCCGGCCCAGAGTGCCTACGTCGTCCTGACCATGGTAACTGACACGGTCGGCATGTACGTCTTCCTTCGCATCGGCTGCTGGCTACTGCTGTAGGCTGGGTACTACGGCAAAACTTCACAATTTTGTTCTTGTGGAAGGGGTGTGTGAGCACTCTATGGGCGGCTGAGACCTATGAACTCTTCCCTTGTCGCCCTTGCGCGCCGTCTGCCGCTCTGGGGCGGGGGTGCTCTGCCGGTCGTGCTCATGTCCCGCGTCCGGGCCGTTCGCAATCTGTCCGGCGAGCCCTTTCCCGGCAGCGCTTCCGAGGAACGGCAGCTGGCAGCGCGGGTCCGCATGCATGGAGCGCTGTCCGACTGGGCAGGTCCGTTCGGCTTTTGGCTGTCGGAGGAACTTTCCGTTCCGGAGCGGCATTTTTTTCGGGAGCGGCACATCGCCGGGCCGAACTTCCTCCAGCGTACTTTTCAAATGGAAATTGCGCTATTCAACGACCGGCCACTGAACTTTCTCTTCAACGACGGCGAGCACTTGAAATTCGCCTGCCTGGAACCGGGCTTGGACGTCTTTCGGGCCTATGAAAAAGTGGACGAGGCAGATAGCGCACTATCGCAACGATTAAATTTTGCCTTCGACGGCAAAAGGGGATTTTTGACGGCCGATCCTTCCGACATGGGCACGGGCCTGCGGGTCTCTCTACTGCTTTTTTTGCCCGCACTGGCAGCCACAGGAAAAATTGAGCAGGTGGCCCACGCCGTCCAGCTGCTGGGCTGTGCCTTTGGTGGACTTTTTGGCACAGGATCGAGTTCGGAGAGTTGCATTTTTCAGGTGCGCAACCGTATGACCCTTGGCGAGAGCGAGGAGACCATCTTGCGGCGTCTGGCCGGCATAGGCGAGGCGCTCACCGAGCAGGAGCTGGCTGCCCGCAAGGAATTGGAGACGTCCTTCGCCGACCGCGTTCCTGATCGCATGGCGCGAGTTGTCGCCCTCCTCCATAGCGCCCGCGTCATGCCACTCCAAGAAGCTTTAGTCCTTCTGGGGCAAGCACGATTGGCGGCCTGCCTCGGCTATGTGGGAGAGGAATTTCTCGAAAAAATCGACGAACTTTTCACGGCCGTACTGCCGGTACACCTGCAAATGAGGCACGGCGAATGGGTTTCGGAAAATACGCAGGAACAGTTGCGGGCCGAATTGCTGCGACAGGTCTTCGGGCGGGTTCGGCTGCTACGCTAGGGAGGTCGGCCATGCTGGCAGTGCGAGGACTGGAAAAGCGCTATGGAAAGCGGGTGGCCGTGCGGTCCGTAACATTCGATGTCCATCCCGGCGAAATCATTGGACTCCTCGGTCCCAATGGCGCCGGAAAGAGCACCACCTTTCAAATGGTGGTGGGTCTGCTGCGGCCCAGCGGCGGCAGCATTTGTCTGGGAGGGAAAGAAATTTCCCGACTTCCCGTCTATCGGAGGGCCCGGGCCGGGCTCGGCTATCTGCCCCAAGAGTGCTCCCTCTTCCGCCGATTGACCGTCCGCCAGAACCTGCTGGCCATCGCAGAACTGCTACCGTTGGGCCCAACGGGACGGAAGCAATTGGTAGATAGTCTATTAAACGAATTGGCCATCGGATCGTTGTCCGAACAGCGGGCCGACAGTTTGAGCGGCGGCGAACGGCGGCGATTGGAAATCGCTCGTGCTCTCGTGACCGGTCCTCGGCTGCTGCTCCTAGATGAGCCATTTAGCGGCGTTGACCCCATCAGCGTGCAAGAAGTACAGCGCATTCTCCTTCGGCTTAAGGAACGTTCCATCGGAATACTCATCACGGACCATAACGTCCGGGAAACTCTTGCCATCGTCGACCGGGCCCACCTCCTCCATGAGGGTGCGATTCTTGCCGCTGGTGATCGCAACTCGCTTCTTGCCGACGCCCTAAGTAGAAAATTCTATCTTGGGGACGGCTTCTAGGAGGCTCCTGCCGCCCCTTTGCAGTGCCTTTGGAGGGCCGCGGCGAGGGCGGCCCGCGCTTCCGGCGGTACGGGCTGATCCGGGCTATTTTTCGCGGGTCTTAATTCCAGGCCTAGAACGTCATTGAGAGACTCGGTCCACTCCTGGAAGGTGGATCCGACTACGGAAACGGGCCGATCTTTGGGCAACCTGCGGATGGCCCGCATGATTAGCCAGACGGCCCGCGTACCGCTCTTCCAGCCGTTGCATAGTTTTCGCAGTTGGCCGTGGAGGGCATGCTTCTCCCGGTTCCGTGGTCCGCTGTCCCGCTCAACGATCCCCTTCACGTCTTTTACGAAATCTTTATAGCTTTCCGGCAATGTCTCTCCGGCGCTGCCAAAAAGTTTTCGAAAGAGATCTACGAGCCAGCCGAATAGCGCATGAATCACACGGCAGAGAGCGATGGCCGTTTTGCCCACACCTAATTCGGAAGCCACTCCTACTATGAGCTCCGAAACATCTACCACAGCCGTCTGATCTCCGTCATTTGCGGTTTTTTCTTGCACGCGCCGTTCCACGGCGCCAAACTGGGAAGCGATCCCGTAGGCACTAATTTCTGTCATGGCCCGCGCCCCATAGGAATCTCCCCGAAAATGGCAACGCAAAAATAGTAACTGCTGCGCCCTATTCCGGTAAGAGGGGGCAGGCCAGGAGAAGCGCGGCAATGGCGAGGGCATGATCAACCATTCCGGAGCGGATTTGCCCATAAACTTCGTCGGCTCTGAGAAGCGTAACGGAAAGTTCCTCGTAGAATACTCTCCCGCCGCAGAATGTCCCACTGAGCGGGATCGGAGGCCACGGCTTCATGGGAATGAAGAAGCTTGACCTTTTCAGCGTGCCCCCATAATGGGAAGTCAGGAGAGGATGGCATGCCCGCAAAGCATAGTTGTGGCCTTTTAGTGCGTTATCATGTGTTCGATGAGTCTTTGCGTGCAGCACAGAATCTTTTGAGGAAGAAGTTTGGCAACGGCCAGCGCGTCCAAGAGAATGCGATCGCAACGGCTGGAGATTTGGCAGTGTTGACGGACCGATTAGATGCGGTCGGCCAGTGCCCAGAGCTCGTAGAGGACTTACGTACGATTCTTACATCGCCGCAGTTGACTTGGACTCAGAAGGTCTTCTTTTGGCTCGCGGCCATTTTCACATTCGGTTGGACCTATTTTTATGGTGCGAAGCTAGTTAGAGATGCGCTCGAAAGTGCTCCGGATGCGACAGATATTTCTCCTACGGGATTGGATCTGCTGCATGATCTGCCATCCCGGATCGTGAAGATGGCGCCGATCGTTGCAGTGTTTGATGCCCTATCCGCTCCCGTTATTGAGGTTAATCCGATGGTAGCGGCTTCGTTGGGGGGAGATTTGGCAAATGTAAAAAATCTTTTTGAGCTTATAGCTCTCGTGGACAGCGCAATTTTTGAAGATAGAATGGCCGATTTCTCTTCGGTAACTTTTAATGGTAACACTGATGATATGTTTGAGCTTGTGAATGCAGTGAACGACTATGCTGTGGCCGCCTTTTGGCTTGCAAGTGGCACGAAACTATTCGTGGCACCATCGGAAGAAAATGCACCGGACGCGGAGGCTGTGAAGTCCTTTGCGGATTTGTTCCATAGTGAGCTTGATCGTCAGAAGGCTTCTCTAAAAGCACGTTACGCAAGAAACTGGTACGAAGCAAAATTGTCCCAACAGCTCTGCGCTGCTTTGCCTGCAATGGCTGAGTTGTTTGACGTTGCCAGTGACACCTGCGTTGCGAAGAATTCAGTGGCTAGCGCGGACTGCTCCGCGCCCGGCGGGAAAGTGGCGAAGTCCTTAGCACGGGTCATTCAGAGTAATGGTTTTTCTTCTCTGGTGGCAATGGCTACTGCGGGCGGTGAAAGCGACTTAGTACCTGAATGTTTTGCTGAGCAGGTTGCGAAAGAGGCAGTTGCGACACTCCTTCGCGTGGCTTCAGAGAAAAAGAATTTCATACAGGGAATTGGAACTTTCTTCATCGATGGCGAGCTTCCACCAAAACCGAAGTTAGTTAGAGGATCCACAACGGCCAATGAGTGTCTTGTTTGCGTTAGAGAAATTGCCATCTTTTGTAATATTGTGTTGGTAGGGAATGGCGAGACCGAAGGACTTGCGATGCGCAGCACTGTCAACTTGACCGATCCGCTTTCCGATGTTCAGTTGGAGGCGTTTCAGGAATTCTTTGAGTGTTTCCATGCTCATGTCGGCGCTACGATAGATGAGATCAGAAATTCCTATGCGAAGGCGAGGGTTGATGCGTCCGCGCTCACTGTGAACGGTAAAACTGGGACGGCGAATATGTTGGCCTCTGAGGCTGTTTCCCTATTTTTGGAAACGCCGGATCTCAACACTGATGCTAGTTTGCTTAAAGTTGAGTATGATGACTTAGTGGTTGCGAAAGCTGTGGAGCTTGCTGCTATTAAGGCGCGCAATGAATCGGCTCTTCCGAAAAGAAGATTCCAACGCACTTTTCGCCTCCGCATTGAGTAAAAATTCTATCCTAGAGACGGCTCCTAGGGGGCTCCTGCCGCCCCTTTTGGGGGCCACGGCGCCAAATCGAGAAGCGATCCCGTAGGCACTAATTTCTGTCATGGCCCGCGCGCCGTAGGAATCCCCCGAAAATGGCAACGCAAAAATAGTAACTGCTGCGCTCTATCCGAGTAAGAGGGGGCGGGCTAGGAGAAGTGCGGCAATGGCGAGGGCATGGTCAATCATTCCGGAGCGGATTTGCCCATAAACTTCGTCGGCTCTGAGAAGCGTAACGGAAAGTTCCTCGTAGGGGTCCAGTTGCTGTTCTCCTACTAACTCACAGCCTTCCGCCAGAACGACGTGCAACCTATTATCCTGGAGGGCGGGAT
>JAIRMB010000024.1 GCA_031258995.1 Puniceicoccales bacterium | reverse complement strand
CGCGGCGCGCAAAGCGCGCCGCGGGGGCCTTTGGTGTCAGAAGGTTTTCGCCAGGGTCTGGCCCATCGGTTTAGACCGGGGCCCGTCGGCCGAAAAAGCGGCATATTTTTTCGCGTGTGATTCTCGTGGAAATATTAATGCCGTAGCGGCGCAGCAGTAGATCGGCCGTTTCTCGGTCGGGGCGCAGTAGGGCCGCCGGGTCGTCGCGAAAAATTTCACCGCAGCAGGCGCACGGCCGTTTAGGGCAATCGACGACCAGCAAGCCACAAAAGGCACAAAAACGAAGCACACCGAGTGGACGGAATCCACCATCGGTTCAAATGGGTGCAGGAGCCGGATTTGAACCAGCGACCTTCAGGTTATGAGCCTGACGAGCTACCAGACTGCTCCATCCTGCGGATGGAAGCCGAAGAAGGTTTTTCGGTAGTGCAAGAAAAAAAATTCAAAAGATTCCAGCCGATGAAAAGGCTTTTGAAGTACCGTCTCAACCCGTAGGCCGCGAAAACGCTTGCCAGCGGCGCCGGCCGGACTTGAGGTCGCCCTGGGTTTCGTGGGCCCGCGATGGTGAGAACTTGGCCGGAATTGATCGCCGCCCTAGCCGAATTGGAAGGGCGTCAGGGCCAGCTTCGCAAATTTGTCGCCGTGGAAGATAGGAGGCGGCGCATTGCGGAGTTGGAGGCAGAAATGGCCCGCCCCGGCTTTTGGAATAGCCCGACACATTCTCAAGCCACGGTTGCGGAAAGTAGTCAATTGAAACGATCCCTACAGCCCCTGGAACGGCTAGAATGTTCATTGGAGGAGTTGCGCGCCTACGTGGAACTGCTGAAGGAGGGCGGGACAGCGGAAGGGGCTGCGGATTTTGTGGCCGTTGACGAACTCTGCGACGAGGTGGAACGGCTAGCTGGGGAAGTGGAATTGGCCTCCTTCCTTTCCGGCCCTCACGACGGCTGCAGTGCCATCTTTTCTCTCCACGCGGGCGCTGGCGGGACAGAGGCCTGCGATTGGGCTGACATGCTTTTGCGCATGTATTTACGCTGGGCGGAGCGAAAAAATTTTACGGTAGAAATGGAGGAATTGCAGGCGGGCGATTGCGCCGGCATTTCCCGAGCCACCTTCCGCCTTGTGGGCGACAGCGCCTACGGCTATGCCAAGGCGGAACGGGGCGTGCATCGGCTGGTCCGCATTAGCCCATTCGACGCCAATCGGCGGCGGCACACTTCATTCTGTTCCGTAGACGTGGTGGCCGAAATTGAAGATGACGTGGAGGTGGGCATCCGGGACGACGAGCTGCGGGTAGACGTCTACCGATCCAGCGGAAAGGGCGGCCAGCACGTAAATAAGACCGAGTCGGCCGTGCGCCTAACTCACCTACCCACCGGCACTGTGGTCACCTGCCAGAACGAACGCTCCCAGGCAAAAAACAAGGCTTCCGCCATGCGCATCCTGCGGGCCCGCCTCTACGAGCGGGCAGAGGACGAAAAACGTTCCGCCATGGAGAAATTTTATGGAGAAAAAGGGGAAATCGGCTGGGGAAACCAAATCCGCAGCTACGTCTTTCAGCCCTACCAAATGGTCAAGGATCTCCGCACGGGCCACGAAACGAGCAATGTGCAGGCCGTGATGGACGGCGATCTGGATGGGTTTGTGGGCGCTTGGCTCCGTGCCGGCTGTCCCACCGTCCGTCGCAGTCAGACGTCCGATGGCTGAGGTGGAGAGACAAAAATATTTTATCCGCCTTTTGGGGTGAAGGCCCCAGAAAATTTCGCAAACTATGGCATTGCATTTTAAAGGAAAGCGCTACCATTGGTCCCATGTCTGATCCATTTGTGCGTCCCGGTTCCGTGGGTGACTCCGGCCGTCCTTCCATTCCCCTTTCCGGCGGTCCCGGCGGCATTGGACGGGGAAGAGAGCGAACCGCTAGAACGTCGGATGCGCTGCTTCTTGAGGCGCTGCAGCGTAATGCGGGTGGAGAATTGTTGCAGTATCCCACGGATGCGGGCGCCGCCGCGATCGCCGATTTGGTGACTGCTATCAATCTAAGCCCGGAACAGTTCACGCAGCTCATCCTGGCCATAGTGGGAGGTCTTCAGGGCGGTGTTCTGCTGGAGATCGTAGAAAATATCGGCGGCAGCGACAAAGAAACCAGGCAGTTGGCAGAACTGCAGAACGCACTGCGCGCCCTCGAGGAGTTTACACAGCGCTGCGTAGTTGACGGTGGAGTTCTTACCGCTGATCAGCGACGGCAAGTGATGGATCTTTTGCGCTGTGCGGCAGAGGTGGTTATGCGGACCGGCGGCAGTCTTGATCTCGTCAGTCGCTACGTTGCCGCAATCCAAGAAGCATTGGCCGGAATCCTCCTGCCGGACGAAGCAGGCGAAGAGGCCGCTGCGTCGGATGAAGCTGCCGAGGAACGGGCTGTCGAAATGGCGGTCCTAGTGCAACAGGCCATCGAAGGGGCCCAAGAGGAGGCAAGGATACAGCTTGCCAGCATCGTCGGAGATACCCAAGGACGTGCACCTGCCGAGGATGGCCCCGATGCTGTCGGCGGCATAGACGCTGTCGGGAGGGCAAGGCGAGCGCTGGCGCAGGGTGCTCTGTTAGCCTCCGCGCTGGTGCTCTTGAATTTACGCGACGGACCTGTGCTGCACGGTGCCCACTGGCAGGGCGGAATGGCCGTTGCCCCGTCGAGCCCAGCCACGGACGCCAGGGCGCAGCCAAAACTGACTCGGCTTCAGAGCAATCTGGAGCAGATCGAGAAGATAATCGAGGAATTTAACCAGCGAATGGGGGCCGCCGATCCTTCTGCCGTGGGGCCGGAAGGGGAGCAAGGCCAGCAAAAGGGGCGGCCGTCGGCCGCAAAGCTCCATTCCGGCAGTGCAATTGCATATGAGATGCGGGAACGTCGTGCAAGATTTCTTGCAAGCGAATTTCAGAAACGATCGTCCGGAAAGAAGGGCGAGAAGCCTCTGGACGATACTCCTTCGCAGGCAAAGTCAGGGCTACCTGCCGGTTCCCGATCTTTCTCTTGGACCGCCAGAGGGCGCGCGGCGTCCAGCGACAGCAGCGAATCCTCCGACCCGACCGCCGACGGCGAGGAACCACAAGAGCCCACCGGTTTCAAAAGAGTTTCACGGCAAAAGAAAGGTAGCGGGCAATAGGGTACTCCGAATTGCGCTGGAGGATTGAAGCGTCTAGGACGCCTATGAACTGCAGGGATCTTTGAAGGTCTGCTTTTGCCTCCGGTCCACTCAGGAAACGGAACGCATGCGGGCCGGCACGGAGAGGATCTATTTTCTCGCCATTGGCGGCGTGGCTATGGGAAACTGCGCCATTCTGGCAAAAAGTTCTGGCTGTACCGTCGGCGGCAGCGATCGGGCCGTCTATGGGCCAGTGGATGAGCTGCTACGTGCCAATGGGATCGATTTTTTCGATGGCTACAGGGAAGAAAATATCGGCCGCTTCGGCCCCGACCTGGTCGTCGTAGGCAACGGCGTGGGCCGCGGCAATCCGGAGGTGGAATGGCTTTTAGATTCGGGGAAAATCCCGTATACTTCGCTCCCGCAATTTCTTTTTGAACGTTTTTTGCGGGAAAGGCACCGGCTGGCTATCACCGGCACCCACGGCAAGACTACAACGGCCGCACTCTGCGCCTACTATCTGCGGCAGAAAAAGATTCGGGCCGGCTATTTCATTGGAGGTGCGCCGTTGGACTTTCCCTGCGGCGCCGATCTGGGGGATAGCTCAGCTCCCTTCGTCTTAGAGGGCGACGAATACGACTCCGCTTTTTTCGACAAACGCAGTAAATTTATCCACTATGGGGCCCACACGCTCGTGATCGGCGGCATCGAGTTCGATCACGCGGACATTTTTCGTGACTTGATCGACGTCGAGCGGGCCTTCGATCACCTCCTGCGTACCGTCCCGCGCAGTGGACAAATTTTTTATAATGGCGATTGCGACCGCTGTCGGGCCCTATTGGCAAAATTTCCCTGGACGCCGGCCCATTCGGTCGGGCTGGGAGAGGATAACGACTTCCGGATTAGGAATATGACAGTTAGCCAGTCCGGAACGGCCTGGGAGATCGCCTCAAAGTACCGCCGCACGGCCGTAAACAGCGATCTAGTGGGAGAATTTAACGCCCGCAACGGCACCATGGCCATCCTGGCGGCCCACGGTGCTAGCGGATCGACTCCGCCTCCAACGGTCGACTTGCGCAACTTTTCCGGCGTGCAAAGACGCCAGCGGCTACTGCGGCGGGACGGCCGCTGCGCCGTCTACGAGGACTTTGGCCATCACCCGAGCGCCATTCGGGAGGTTCTCCGCGCCATGCGGACGCTTTACCCGGGAAGCGAACTCATTGCCTGCTTCGAGCCGGCGTCGCGGACCGCCATGGGACGGTTTCTGGAGAAAGAGTTTGTCGGCGCCCTCTCCCTCGCCGATCGCTGCTTTCTCGCCCGCCCCGGTCGCTCCGAAATTTTGCCGGCCGATGAGCGGCTGCGGCCGGCAGAAATGGCCGAACAGCTGCGCGGAAATGTGCTGGAAGCCGTTGCCTTCGAAGAAAACTGTGCCCTGTTGGGTCGGCTTCTGGAACTGCTGGACGAAGATTCGGGGAATTTTCGGGTGGCCGTACTTTTCTCGAATGGGCCCTTCGCCGGCGTCCTGTCCCACTGGAAGAGGTGTGAAAATGGTAGAACCTAGCCCATTCGACCGCCCCATCGCCCGCTGGAAACGGCTATCCACGTACCTCCTATCGCTGCCTATCCGTCTCTGGTGGAGAACTCTTTCCATCCGCATTGCGCCCTCCTTCCGCCGATTGGTGGAAGGGCCCGGTCCCTTTATTATTGCCTTGTGGCACTGCGAATTGTTCGTGATCGCCGAAATTCATCGCCGCATCGCCCGCGATCGGCCCCTGGCGGCCATGGTAAGCTCTTCCCGGGACGGCGAATGGCTGGCAGAATTGCTCCGGCAATTAGGCATCTGCTCCGTCCGCGGCTCCAGCAGGCGGAACGCCCTACACGCCTACGTGGAAGCCTTGCGCCACCTACGCCGCGGTTGGGACCTCGCCATCACCCCGGACGGACCCGTCGGGCCATCCTGCCGCTGCAAACTGGGCAGCATCCGCCTCGCGTTGGAGTCCTCCCTGCCCATCGCAGCCGTCTCCATCCGCTGCGGCGCCGCACTGCGGCTCTCCAGCTGGGACCGCATGTGGCTGCCCCTGCCCTTCTCCCGCGTGTCCGTGGACTTTTCCTACCTAGAGCCGGAAGAACTGGCCCGTCTGCCCGACGCCGATGCCCAACGGCGACTGCTGGAGCAGCGCCTATCTGGAACCTTTGACAGTTAGTGAATTTTAGAAACTTTCTTTTGAAAGAGTTTCTTCCGAACAAGAGAGATCGGAATGGTGCTTGCCGGAACCCGGGAGAGCGTCTAGGTCTGCCACCGTGGGCATGGACTTTGTGGTGTCAATTGGGTTGGAAGTTCATGTGCAGCTCCGGACCAAGACAAAGGCTTTTTCCCGCTCCCGCTGTGGCTTCGGCGAGGAGCCCAATTGCGCCGTAGATCCGACCGTCCTGGGTTTGCCGGGGGCGCTGCCGGTGCTCAATGAGGAGGCCGTCTGGCAAATTGTCCGGGCCGGCATGCTATTTGATTGTGCCATAGCGAAATTGTGCCACTGGGATCGAAAAAATTACTTTTACCCCGACAGCCCCAAAAACTACCAAATTACCCAACAGGCATGCCCAATCTGTCTCGGCGGCGCAGTGGAAATTGAATTACCCGGTCCCGCCCGTAACATTCAGGGAATACATAGAAAAGTGCGGCTCAACCGCATTCACTTGGAGGAGGACGTCGGGAAGTTGAGTCACGGCGGCGACCTATCGCTGATAGATTTCAACCGGGCCGGCATTCCGCTGGCGGAGATCGTCTCCGAACCGGAATTGCATTCCGCCGAAGAAGCGGCAGCGTTCCTCAATTCCATACGCATGCACTTGGCCTATGCTGCCGTGTCGGACTGTGACATGGAAAAAGGCCAGATGCGCTGCGACGTAAATATAAGCCTGAGACCCGGAGGGGACGGTCCACTCGGCACGCGCGTGGAATACAAGAATTTAAATTCTATTTCTGGCGTGCGCAATGCCATTTGCCATGAAATCGATCGGCAAAGGCACATTCTTTCCTCCGGTGCAAAGATTCTTCAGGAAACCCGCCGCTGGGAAGCCAGAAGAAATACGTCCGAGGGCATGCGGGCCAAGGAAATGGCACACGACTACTGCTATTTTCCAGAGCCGGACATTCCGCCCCTGCGGCTCGATGCGGACCGTCTTCTCCCTATTCGGAATGCACTTCCCGAACGGCCCTTCGACCGTCAGCGGCGCTTCCAAAAATGTTTTAGCCTACCCTATACACTTACCTCCGTACTCTGCCCATCCCGCCCATTGGCCGACTTTTTTGAGGCGGCCATTGCAGACGGGGCAGACCCAAAGGCCGTTGCCAATTTCGTCGTCAACGATCTCTTGCGTGAAATGGCCCTGGCTGGAGAAGAGGATTTTCGCCTTCAGCCGGACGGGCTGGGGAAATTGGCAAAGGCGATCGAAGCGGGGTACGTCTCCAAACAGGCGGCCCAGGACGCTCTTGCGGAAGCTTACCGAAGTCGAACGGGCCTTGCCGAATTTTTGGAAGGCCTATCCGCTCGAGAAGAGCAGAGCGATGAGCCCTTACGGGAACTTTGCCAGCGTGCCATCGAGGCCTGCCCCAGGGCGGTTGCGGAATTTCGCGCCGGGAAGGGCACGGCCATTAATGCTATCAAGGGATTTGTAATGAAAGAATCTCGAGGAAGGGCGGACCCGAAAATTTTGGATCAACTCCTACGCAGTCTACTTTAGCATCTGCCGGCTCTGTTTCCTGAAATTTGTGGAAATTTTTCGAAGGTCGATTTTTTTCATCGGCTTTTTTGTTGGAAGTACTTCGGTGGGCCCATGAATGGTTCTCTTTTGGCGCTTCCTACGTCGCGGATGTTGGCCATAAAAAATCCCTGGTCAGAATTGGTTCAATCTTTGACTAGTTTGGGGGTGGTAACTGCAATTGATTTCATCCTTCGAGTATCCATCGGACGTCAAAAATTGGAAGTTGTTGCGCCGGACGGAATTCGGCTAACTTACGATGTTTCAACTGGAAAGGCGCCAGTTAGCTGTCTGGAGGGGTCCCACGGCACGCCGTTGGGCTGGCATGTCATTGCGGAAAAGTATGGCGACGAGCTCGCCGAAGGGGCAGTTTTAGATAGTCGTAAGCCGACTGGTAAACTTTACTGGGAATATGACGACTGGAGAAATCGGAGCTTCGTAGTCACACGAATTCTATGGCTGCGGGGTTTGATAGTGGGGTATAATTCGGGCACAGACAAGGACGGCAACAGCTGTGACACCTATAAACGCTACATCTACATTCATGGCACGTGCCACGAGGATGCGGTGGGAAGACCCAACTCGGGCGGCTGCGTTACCCTTCGGCCTCGCGATGTGATCCAACTTTATGCCCTATGTCCCGTTGGAACGGCCGTACTGATCGAGCTCTAGCGCACCCGTTCTTTTCCTCCAGATGCGCCGGCAGATGGAAAAAATGGCAACGGAAAGGATCGTGCCGGCAAAGCCAACGAGCGTACCGCCGAGTGCGACAAAGGCGAGGGCACGGATAAGGAGGCGGCTCGTTCCAAAAAGCGGGTGATCGGCGAGATCAACCGCCACCTGCCCCTCCGAAAACAGCAGGACTGTCCGAAAGCCGACTGCGTAGAGAAATGGCCAAAGAAATGGGAGGGTAAATGGTGTGCTGATAAGTTGCAGGACCATAGTAATGAGCAGATTGGCCCGGAAAAGGAGGACCAAGAGAACGGCAAGAACGGTGTGTAGACCGAACAGAGGGGATAGCGCCACTACCCAGCCGATTAGAAATGCCGGCACCACTTCTTCTTTGTCAAAAGACCAGAGAAATTTCGCATCCCGTGCGCGTCGTAGCAGGGGGCCAACGAAGGGGATCCGCTCTAGCCGCTCTCTGCTCGGCAAATGGCGCCGAAGCCACCGAACTTTGCGTTTGTCGGATTTATCCTCGCTACTGCTCCGTCCGCCCATCGCAATACTCCAGCAGCAAATTCTCCAACGGTGCCCGGAGAGGGGGTCGAACCCTCACTCCCGCGAGGGAATCGGATTTTGAGTCCGACGCGTCTGCCGATTCCGCCATCCGGGCCCGACCAGTCGACTAGTGGACCCATGGCGGAGGGCAAGGGGAAAGTCCCAAGATTTTTTTCACCAAGAATTTTGCGACTCGCGTGACTACCCGCGCCTGCGCCTTCCGCAATCTCTCCCGCAACGAACTCTCCATCATGGCTCCCAATCCAAAAACCGCCGTTGTGAAAGCGCAAAAAAACGACATGACTGCGCCCCGCGCGGCAAAAATTATTCGTAATCGCTAAGTTCTTTCATTCTACTCCTGCTGCCCGTCGCCCGTTGGTACGAGGCGCAGTTTTTAGAAACTGAGTGCTCCGCACGCGAAAGTAAAACGAGTTCCCGGACGCCGGCAAGTGGCGCATATAGACGTACCTGCCCTTCTTGAAAAATGCCATCGCTGCTGGGTCGGAGCTCGAACACCGTGCCCACCGCAAGGCCGTCTGGGTACGACCCGCTAAGAGAAGATGTTACGATCTGTAGCGGCCTCTGTGGGGAAGCACGCAACTCCCCGGGCACGCAGGAAACGCGGCCGATGGGTGGGCCGAATCCGCTCTGTGCAACGCCTTCGTAGACCAAAGGCCGGCCGTCGCCGAAGGCATGGACAATGGCACGAAAACGCGGGTCCGTGACCAGCAGTCCCACGCTGTGGCTGGGAAAGGTGGCTAACACTTTCCCGGCCAAGTGATCGCCGCACACCAGGGCCGTGCCTTCCTGCACGGAATCTTTTATCCCCACGGAAAGTAGTACTTCACGCCACCAGGCCTTAGAATCGCGGCGCAGGACACGGGCGTAAAGGGGACGGAAGTTGCCTAAAAACTCCTCCTTTGCGGGAATATCTCCACCTTTCAGGGCTGCAGTGCCTACCGAAATTCGTTCCAGGAGTCGCTCCCACGCCAGCGAATGGGAGAGTTCTACCAGCTGTTGCTCCAGCCATTCCTTTGATTGGGCCCGCAGAGATCCGTGAGCAAGAACCCGATGGAGGGCATCGGAACCGGACCAAATGGGCGCTTGCAGCTCCTGTAGTGCATTCCTCGCACCGATTCGGAGTGCGGCTGGCAACAGCCATAGGCCCAGTAAACAAAGGAAGAACAGCCCCACCAGAACCCAAAAGGAATAGCGACGCCGAACCATTAAACCGGATAAAAATAAACGCAGCGGTGCGCCTGTCAATCGACCCGAGCGGAGCCGAAAGACATGAGATACCGACTAGATCTTTTTTGCCTATCAGGGCCGAACGACTTCCCTAAACGTAACAGGAATGTCCGTACGCTTCAGCGCATCCTCCCTTGGGGGCGGCATGCAGCGGAACGCCTTCACTAAAAGTCCTATGAAACCACCGAAGGCGATAAAATAGGCAAAGAAAAGGAACAGGGTAGGGGGAAACATGGCCACTAAAGCGGGGACCTTGTAGAAGACGACGACAGCAGCAATGCCTGCACCACACAAGAGTATACAAAAAACCGATGCGAAAATCTTTGCCGCGCTGACTTCCTCCCGGACTTCTGGAAATCCGATCGGATCCGGATGACCCTTCCACACATCAAAAAACCCTGTGAAAAACCGCTGGATACCTTCCACGGACCCATGGTTCTCCGGGATTGCCGAAACGAGATGAAAATTGAGCGCCATCGGCAAAATTTTACATTTTCAGGAGCGGCGAACGTATGGCAAAAGACGTTGACAGGGTATCCTTCCTATTCAGGAAAGGATCGTTCGGCGAGATAGCTCAGTCGGTAGAGCAGAGGACTGAAAATCCTTGTGTCGGCGGTTCGATTCCGCCTCTCGCCACCGCACTCCTGCAGAGGCTCTGTGGGCATTTGAAGCCCTTCATCCCCGCAGAAGCTGTTCTAATTTTCCCGAAAGTGACCTGCGAGTCATGGGAGAAGCTGAAACGGCCCATTTGTGATAGCTTTTCGCAATTTCGGGCATGGGGACCATTCAGGCAACCGCTAGCGCCGGATTGCTCGCAATGAATTTGGAGGCGTGTGTCCTGTAACTATCACAGAGAAAGATAGTTAAGATCGCCGGCTCGGTTTCTCCCGCTTTCCCATTTACAGACGAGTCCGGGGAATTAGTCCTGGTGCCCGTGGGCTCGGCGCCGTTAGAATTTTTGGGAGAACTGGTCGCCCTGCGAACCATATCGGCCGATCCCAATCGTCGACCTGTCCTGGCCTACACGGCAAATCTTCTCGCAAAAACCCTTTCCGACATGGGTTTTAGCGCCCTCTGCGAAGAGGGCTACGGGCCCGCGCCAATCGTTTGGGCCAGCCGCGGCCCGATGGGGGCAAAAAACTCCCTTATCATTTACGGTCACTACGATGTACAGCCGGAAGGACCTCGAGCCGATTGGCACTCGGATCCTTTTCAACTGGTAGAGCTGGATGGCCTGCTCTACGGCCGCGGCGTTGCCGACGACAAGGGCCCCATCGTTGCCCTATTAGCGGCCATCGGGAACGTGCGAAATTGGGAAAATTTGCGGCTCACCGTTCTGTTGGAGGGCGGTGAGGAGGTCGGAAGTCCCGAGTTTGGGGACTTTCTTCGAGCCCACCGGGACGAATTGGCTAGCCACCTGGCCGTTTTGTCCGCCGATTGCGGCTGCCCAGACGAAAATACGCCCACCATAATCACCTGTCTGAGAGGAATAATCACGGGCGAATTGACCCTTCGGACCGCCCATCGGGACATCCATTCCGGCTACGGCGGCTGCGTTCCCAACGCCGTCCAGGAGCTGGCCCTTCTCTGCAGTAAATTTCATAGGGAAGATGGCTCCGTGGCGATACCGCACTTCTACGACGGCATTCAAAAGCAGATCGACAGGGAGGAATTGGCGGCCGTTCGCTCCCTGGCGGAGCGAGAGGAGCTGGCCGATATTCTCGGTGTAGGGTGCCTGCGAGACATTTTTTCGCCCGTCCCGCCGCGGGCCGTCCACGGCTTTTTCCCATCGCTGGAATGGAACGGCATCTGGGGTGGTCACACGGGCGAAGGCTCGAAAACCATCATCCCGGCGGCGGCCTACGCAAAGTTTTCTCTGCGCACGGTCCCTGGCCAGAGCGCTCGAGTTCTTTGCGCTGCTCTGGAAGATTTTGCACAGAGAAATTGTCCGCCCTACGGCACCGTCGAACTGCACTGCGCCATTCATGGACCCGCCTACGCCATCGGCGGTCCGTCGGAAGCGCCCGAGTTGCATCGCCTGCTGGTCCTATTGGAAAATTCCTTGGCGCAAGAATTTGGCCATCTGCCCCTCCGATTGCGGGAGGGCGGCTCCATCGGAGCGGTGAGCGATTTTAAGGAAATTCTCGGCCTAAATTCTCTGTTGCTTGGCGTCGTTCCGACCGCTTCCCACATCCACGCTCCCGACGAAAACTGGCCCATCCAATCCTTTCACAAAACTCGCTGCGCCCTTTCCGCATTTTTCAACGGACTAGCTCGTTAGTTTTGTCTTCGTCTAAAGGTCCGGACCGCCCGCGGAGAGAGGAAGTATAAAATTTTCCAAAATTGTGAAGAAAAGCGGTTGAATAAAATTTTTACGATTACTAGGTACTTCTCCCGCAATGAGTATTGATAAATTTCAACGAAAACATGCCGCATCTGCCCACATTTTTACTATCGGCTCTGGCTCAGCTGAGGATGCCGTAACGGACTCGGCGGTACTTCTAGTGCCTAGTGGCGCGAGTATAGCTGGCGGCAAACGCACTTCTGCGGCCGTCTACTTCGCATTTCTGTCATTTCCGGAAAACAAATTTGTTTTTTTCAACGCATTTCATGCGAAGGCACTTATCCCTCGCCTCTTTCTTGTGCCGACGGCGAATATTCGACTCGCCATCGAATTGCTGCTGCAGCGGGAAAATTTTCGAAAATGCGCGGAAGATATCATTCCGCCGGAGTTTTTGAAGAACGAGCCAATCGCCACTCGGGCCGTAGCGCACGAGAACGCGCCACAACCGCGGACCGAAAGCGAATACGAGCTGCATATCATAAGCAAGTGGGATTTCGATGGAGATGGAAAGATTTTCCCGGATCCAGATTTTCCTGGGTCCAAGTTCCTGTCGTGCAAGGGGGAGATGTGCGCACAAGAAATAAAAAATAAACAACTAAGATCTTATTTTTTTAAAAACCGCATGTACCAAAAACCGCCGCTCGCTTGTGTCGTCGATGGCGAGCTTCTGTCGACCATCGCTCTCCCCTTCGAGTGGGACGATTTCGTAAATCCTCTGCCGCCGGCCATGGAAGCGCAGGCCATCCTGCTGGCCATCGTGCGCGCCTATCGCAGCGCCATTGTGGCAAATAGTTGCATTCGAAATCGATTATTCGATTATTTTACGAACAAAAAATATTTTTTAAACTTTGAAGTGCCCTTTCGGCAGCGCATGGCAGAACTTCTCCCCTCATGGGCGGACTTTCTTCTGCCGCCCGACGGCAATTTTTTCGACATACAGCATACAGTTCCCGGCATTCGGCGAGAAATGAAGTACCTGCTGTACCATTGTTTTGGAGTCGCGGATATCACCATTAGCGAAAAAAATGAATCAAACCTGCTACATGAGATTGCCCGTCTCTACGAATCGCGAGAGGCGGCCCATGTCCCGGGCGGATGGCCCACCAATAGGGAACAATTTCAAACGGTGCAATGGGCCTTTCTGCGACTACTGACTGCGAAACAACGCTTTCTTCTGCTCAATGCAGTTTCGGGAGGTAAAACTTCCCCTTTTTTGAAACTTCTCTACCACTTGGTACGGAGTACAGAGTACTGCGCATTTCAATTCGTGCAAGCAATTGTTACAATTTTTCAAAAAGATTATGTGGCGGCCTGCGCACTAGACATCGACGCCATAAATGCCCACAGAAACATTCCCCTTTCCGGGCTTAGCGCACACGCGTGGCACGGCACCATACGGGAGACGGAGATGCTTTCTTTCGCTCTAGCATCCTTTATGTGGAGTCTCGCCGGTGTCGGCTTGGTCGGCGCGGTCCATGCGGCATTGGATGAAAAAAATCGTCTCGCGGCTATCGAACTTCTGCCCCCAGAAAACAGGCAATCGCAAACTCTGGCGCCTATCTGCGTGGGCGGCTCCGAAAGGCAATCTACGGCGGCGTCCGCACGAGGCCGTACGGCGGTGATTCGTAAGTGGACTTCGTTTGCCAGGCTACCGGCCGACTCGGACACTAAAGGATAAGAGCGAAAAAGTATCCAAAGGAGACCTTGCCATTTCTTCCGCCGCCGCTAGGCTCGCTCGAAGGCGATGGATCGGAGGGATTGTGAGACGGAATTGCGTCGGCGGAGACGGGAAATTTTAATTCGGTTGGTGCGAGCTTTCGATGGTCCGAATTTTTCTGAAGCCGTCGGGCAGATTCCCGCCGCCCTCGCCGCCGAGTTGACCGGCGGTGGAACTGCGGACGAGCGGCTGCTGCGAGAATTGCGAGAGCGCATGGCGGCCGCGCTGGGCTTCCCCGCCGAGGAGGAGGTAGGGGACCTGTCCGCTCTCGCCGAAAAGGCCCTGACCCGCAAACGGAAGGAGGAATATCCGCTCACTGTCCTGGCCGGCACCTGCGACGGCTGCCCGGCCGACTGCTACCGCATAACGGACGCCTGCCGCAACTGCACGGCCCACTACTGTCAGGCAAGCTGCCGGTTCGACGCAATTTCGTTAGAGAGCGGTCGGCCCGCCATCGATCCACAAAAATGCAAAAAATGCGATCAGTGCCTGCGAGCCTGCCCCTTTGGGGCCATCATTCACAGCGCGCTCCCCTGCGGCGCAAACTGTCCTGTGGATGCCATCGGGAAAAATGAGGACGGCCGCTGCTCCATCGACCTCGACCGTTGCATCTCCTGCGGCCGCTGCAGCATCGGCTGTCCTTTCGGCGCCATCGTCTGCAAAAGTCATCTGGTGGACGTACTGCGCGACATGGCGTCCGGCAAGGCGGTAATTGCCCTCTATGCGCCATCCTGGGTGGGGCAGAGCCAGGAGCCGACCGGAAAACTGACGGCAGCCCTAAAAAAGGCCGGCTTTCGCGACAGTTGCGCGGTGGCTCGCGGCGCGGAGGAAACCATCCGGACCGAGGCAAAAGACTACGAGGAGCACCTGGCGGGAGGAAAGTCCTTCATGACCACATCGTGCTGTGCCGCCTATAACGAGTTGCGAGCAAAGCATATAAAAGAAATAAATCCCTACGTTTCAAAGGCAGAAACGCCGCTGTTTTATACCGCTAAACTGCTACGACGAGAACGGCCCAATGCCGTTTTTGTATTTCTCAGCCCATGCTTCGCCAAATACCGAGAAGTTCTTCAAAATCCGGATGTTGCACACGTGTTAAATTTTGAGGAGGTGGATGCACTCTTTCGAGCCCGCTCCGTTGACGTAGCCGCCTGCGAAGAAGAGCCCATCCAGCCGGTCACTGCTAAGGAAGCGCGGGAGTTTGCCCTGTCGGCGGGCGTGGCCCGTTCTATCCAAGCCGCCCGAAGGGGGAAAGCAGAAGAAACCAAAGTGATGGTGATTAACGGACTAACAAAAGAAACTGTTAAACGATTGCGCCGCTACGGCATGGAAGGGACCTGCGAGGAGGGGAATTTAATCGAAGTGATGGCCTGCGAAGGCGGCTGCATCGGCGGTGGAGCGACGCTTTTTTCTCTCCCGAAGGCGCAAAAGCAGGTCACGGCCCATTCGGCCCAGGGCAGCTCCATCGCCGATGGGCAGGACAAAGATTTTCCGTGACCGAATGACAATTTGTTTTGCGCCGGCGCCATCCTAGCGGCAAAATCCGATTGCTATGGAAAAAGTTAGCGGCTGTGTGCACATTTCTCCCGTACCAATGGCTCAAGTTTTGCCCTCCGATTCGGCACCCGCGAAAACGGAACGGCCGACGGCGGCGGGCAAAGCGCTGCGAAATCGCGGGCGAATCTACTTTAAAATGCTGGGTGGAAAATCTATTCCAAAACTTCCGGGGAACCTATTTTCTAGGCCGCCGGAGGAGGGCGCGGCCGTTCTGCAGGCGTGCTTGGATGGCCTTCCGGCCGACGGGCGCTACGGCGCCCTGGCGCCGCTGGTCCGAAAAAAATGGAAGTGGTTCTGCCGAGCGGCGCCTTACTTGAAATTTCCAGAGCCGGAGCCGCTAACGAAAGGACAGCCGATCCGCATAGGCGTTCGCATAGGGTGCATGACAGCCGGCGGCGCCGAACGCGTCATGCAGCTGTTGGCCAATCATTTCGCCGAAAAATCCAATTACCATATTACTGTTTTTTTAAATAAATCTCAGGCGGCTAATATCGATTACCCTCTCCGTCAAGCCGTAGAAGTGGTTCCTGTGGAGGAACCGATTAATTGGGAATCGACAATGCGGGAATATCCACAGGATTTAATGATCTGCCCGGAACATTGGTTGAGTGAAAATTTTCAGACCGCAATTTTACTAAAATTGCTCGCCGTGCGCGTTTTGCTGCAGGAGCATTCGAATCATTCCTACCTGCATCCTTTTGTCAATCTATCGGAAAAATTTTCTCATCTCGGTCCGCTCTATTCGGCCTGCGATGGAATGAGCTGCCTTTCTCGTGCGGAATTGCGACAATGGCGAGAAAAGGGCGTTGCGAATTCCATCTATCTGCCGAATCCGCCGACTTTTCCCGTTGAAGCTGTGCCGCCGGCGCCGTTGGACGGTAAAAAAATTCTCTGGGTGGGCCGCTGGGATAGCGGCCCAAAGCGGCCGGAATTGGCCCTGCGGGCATTTGCGAAGATTTTAAAAAATGTTCCAGACGCGCGGCTTATCATGCTGGGAGATAACACGGGGCACTACAGCAAATGCTATTTACAGTGCAAAAAGCTCATTGAACGGCTAGGAATTGGCCATGCCGTTGATGTCGTCGGCTTCCAGAAGGATTTGGCCCCCTACTACTCCTCCGGCGCGCTGCTCCTTTGCACGTCCAGCTTGGAGGGCTTTCCCATGGGCATCCAGGAAGCCAAGACCTTCGGGCTGCCGGTAGTGAGTACGGCAATGCCCTATCTGGAAACCCTGTGCCGCGGATGCATTCAGGTACCGCAGGGTGACGCCGACGGGTTGGCTGCTGCGGCCATCGATCTGCTGCAGAACGATGAAAAGCGAAAGGCGCTCGGTGCCGAGGCCCGTTGGGACGTGCGGGAAAATTTCTCCGAGCAGGCAATTTTCGGAAAATACGAGGCCGTTTTTGATGCGATCTTCCGGGGCAAGGAGGCGGTGCGCGAACTTTGCGCTAAAGATGCCGCGGAGGACCAACAATCTTTACGGAATGCCTGACAGTGGACAAAATTCCTGCCCGTCAGAGTCCGCCCAGAGAGCAGATGGCCGCCGGGTCCTCTCCTTCGACCGTTTCGCCGGCGGATAGCTGCAGGGAAAAGGCCCGTTCCGGAAAATCGGTGGGGGACAGACGGACGGTGTTGGCGGCCGCCTCGGCGCCAACCAATTCGTAGGATCTGTCGCCGTGGACTATTTTTTCGCCAAGGTTGCGGAGGCAATGGCGTTCTCGTAGGCCATGCCGGTCCGAAAGAACTTCAATGTGGAATTTTTCGACCGGGCCAGGACTGCCCAGCAGTAGATGCCTGGTGCGGCCATCCCGCCCGTCGCGCAGCAGCGCTACCCGAATAGTTTTTTCCGGATTCGTTCGAAAGTCGCAGCGCTCGACAAAAAAATTTCCTTTTCTCGAAGCAGCCCCTTCCGACACCAGCTCCAACTGGCCCGTCTCAACGTCCCGCACAAAAAGGCCCACAGAGCCGTCCGTTTTTCGTACAAACCCCTCCAACCGGAGCCGGTAAGGGATTTCTTCCAGCCGCAATAGCTGAAAAGCGGCGGCCGCCGAATCTATGACCCGGAAGCGGCCATTTCGCAGTTCGACGGCCGGCGGCGTGAACAGCTCATAGGTCCAGGATCCATCGGGGTCCTGTGCCTGCGGCGCTCGCCAATCGTAATTGGGCAAACCGTGGATTTCCTCCGTTGCCCTAGGCATGGACAGCGGCGCTTGGGTTTCCGGTATTGCCGCCGGTTGGGGGGCCCGTCGCCAATCTCGGATTCGCCCGTAGGCGGAAAAGAGCACAGCAGCGCAGACAATTACCAGCGCCGCGCGCAACAGCTTTCCGTGCCCTATTGCCACAATTTCCTCCACAAATTTCGCTTTTGGGGCACTCCCTTTTTTTCATTGGGGGCTGCCTTTTTGTTTTCATTGCCCCCCGTCGCCACCGGGTCCTCCTTGGGCGCAAAGGTAGACGCCGATGGCAGCGAAACCCATTCAAGGACTAGGGAAAATTCTGCCGGCTGCGGATCGACGACCAGCCATTGATTTTTTACACTGTCCTCCCTGCTCTGGGAAGGGACTGTAACAAGAATCGAGTGGGGGATGACCGGCATCACGCACTCCTCCAACGCATTCATGAATCTGCGAAATGTTCCCGTACCGCACCGGAATCGGAATCGAAAGAGGTGGGTCTCGCGGCCCAGGATGGGCCGTACGGTCGGAACCGGCCGGGCGTCAAAAAAATCATTGGGGCAAGAACTTAAATCGCCCGGCAGAACGCTTTCTCGTTCTACTCCAATAAAATACAAATCGCCCGCGGAAGACTGAAAAAGTGTTCGCAGCAGCACGGTAATCTCCGCAAATTCCTGATTGCCAATGCGAATCAGCTCATCGGACATGCGTTCCCGATGGAGCACGTCGGAAAAGCCAAAATAACCCTCCCCTCGCAGAACCACATTTCGCTCCCGGGCCAGGTCTCTCAACTGCCCGCTAACGGTGGACACGCCGGCTAGGAACTGCTCCCGGTCGATACGCTCCGGGTCAGGAGTCTCGAAAGGGGCAATGCCCCGCTTGGCCACGACCGCCTGGAATTCTTCAGCGCATTCGCGCAGGTAGGCTCGCAGAGCCGGCAAATCGGCGATGCTTCTTCCCGCGTTTTCCTTGCGTAGTAGAATAAGTTCCTGCCGTACTTTATCTCTCTGTTTTAGGATTTTTCGATTTCCATGGGAAATGTCACGGGCCAGGCATACGGACAGAAGTAGCAGGCCCGCAGCAACAATCGCCAATCCGTGCCGCTTTTTCCAGTTCCCAGCCATGGCTTTTTAGAGCCTCCCATGGGTTAGTGTTAATCGACATTGGAACGGCTGTAGCTGCCCCTGTTGCGGAGGGAAGAGTATATCGGACAGTTCGGCGACGGACGGGCAATTTTTTAAATTTCGTACGAGCGTATTCATGCGATCCGCCTGGCCTGCGGCAGAAAGGTCGTGGGTCCCCCGAATGAGCAGATAGCCAGATATGTGGACAACGGATGGGTCCCGCTCCATGACCGATTCTCGCGTACTTATGACGCGGAATCCATTCAGCCAAGCGTCCTTCACATTATGCAGGGCCGTTTCCAGTTCCGAAAAGAGCCGCAGCCAATCCTCCTGCCGCTGCTGAATGGTGTCAACGGCCAGAAAGCAATTTTTTAGCTCCTCCAGCTGTAAATCTGCCTCGTGCAGTTTTTCGTAGAGATCTCTTTCATGGGACCGTTGCCAGGTACTACGTTTAATTTCGTCGTGCAGGAGCAGAACGTTGACGTGCTGCCAGACCGCCCCCAATCCTAGAACGACGGCCAACGTGGCCAGCACGGCCGTGGTCTTCCGCAGCACTGTCTCCCGAAGGCGTTTTTCCCGAACATATTCAGGGAGAAAGGGGGATCGTTCCGTCGAGCTGCGCATGGGCCCGCCGCAGGCCCACAGCAGTCGCATCCAGGTCAGGTCATCCACACAGTCCGCCGCCTTTTGGGAGAGGGGGGGCAGGGAAAGAACGCTCCGGTCCCAAAGAAAAACTTCCGCCTTGAGCCGCTCACCGAGCAATTTTCCAAGCCGATCGGAGTGTGCCATCGCCGAAAACAGGCGGACCGCCTCCGCGTGCCGTCCGGCAAAATTATGCACGTACTGCAGTTCGGTTTGGGTAACTTCCTGCACCAGCTGATCGAGAAAGGCTCCTAGCCGCCCCTCCACCTCTTTTTGCTCGGCCTCGGCCATTCTTTTTCCGAGCAGCCAGCCATCTAGGGCATCGTAGAACGTGGACCAGCCCATGCCCTTCCCTTCCGGTCCCGTCCCGCCGAGAAGTCGATCCCAGCCGTAGGAAAGGTAACGCAAATAGGGTCTACTTCCGCCGATAAAGCCGATAGAAGTGCAATTCTCTCCGATGCAGAGCTGTAGTTCTACCGCGCCGCCCTCCGCCCGCCGCTCCATTTCGGCAAAGTCCGCCATCAGGGGCAACAGGGCTCCGTCCGGATAGGTGCATTCGGAGGCCATCAAATCAAAGATGGGCAAAATTTTTGCCCGCCGCTCAGCGAAAACATAGCCGCCCAGCTTACCTTCTTCTTCCTGAGCTCCTAGGAATTCCCACGCAAAATCCTGCTCCTGAATGGGGAGATCGATCTCCATGGCCTCGGCAAGCGTGTCGCGGAGCAAATGTCGCTCGACGGCAGGTATTTCTATCCATTTTAGAAGCGGCTCGCTATGAGGCAGAACGACCGTGCAGGGAAAGCGGCGAAAACAGGACGGCATGGCAGCTAGCGCTTTTTCGAGGGATTCCCGCCAATGAATCTCATCCAACCGCGGATCTAGCGGGACCCGATAGATGCCCTTTATTGAAAAACTATTAGGTCTGCGGACGGCATCGACGGCGGTGAGTTCGTCCGGTGCGATTGCAACCGCACGCTGTGGCCCCATTTTGGGCCTACGCACGCGCAGAGAAAAACCGCTCTCTCCATCGCCAACCCCCAGCACGGTGTTATGTTGCCAGGACTTCCATCTTTGTAAACAGGAAAAAG
>JAIRMB010000063.1 GCA_031258995.1 Puniceicoccales bacterium | reverse complement strand
CTCCTCGGGAAAGATCGAACAGCCCACTCACACCGCATCGGCCAACAGCCATTCCGGCGGGACCATCTACGGCTCCATGGCCATCGGACCGACGGAAGAGGGGGGCAGCCAGATCCTGCTCGATGCCGCCTCCATCGAAGTGTCAGGGCTGTCGCTGCAGCCGCGGGAAGAATTTGTCGTGGAAAATGGCATCTTGAAACGGCGTCTGGCAATTGCCTCGCAGCCCTATGAGGTCGGGGAGGAAGACTAAGTGCGGACTGAACCATTCCTCGTGGGAGTTTCCCCCCTCGGCCTCTCCCGTGGTCAAGTTCCAGAACAGGCCGACGGTACTGAAACTCTCGGAGGACTCAGTCCATCCGCCCTCGCCCTCGCCCACTGGCTGCTGCGCTCTGTCACGGTTTCCTATTCGTACCAACTGACCTCCCTCGGCAGTTTCTCTAACGCCTATGCCATCAGCGTGGACGGCGATCCACCGGAGCGGCTCCTCCAACCGCCCCACTTCCAATGGAGTAACAGCGACCCGACGTCGGGACTGGCTTCGGCATTTTCATTGGATTTTGCCCAAGTGCGAATCGAGCCGGCCGGTACCGGCGCCATTCCCTTGCAGCTCTGGGAGGGCAGCTACCCCTACCAGGAGATTCTGCTATCTACTCAACCGGTTTCTTCCCACGAACTTTTGGATACGGCCACCTTTCAGTTCTTCGGCCAGCCGGTCCCGCTCTACCTGCAGGCCCATCCCTCCTTCAACCTCTCCGGCTCCATCGATACAATTTCCGTCGATAGCGAATTCTGGGAAGTGGCCTAGCCGCATCCCCAAGGCACACCTATTCATTTCCCTCAAAGGGGTTGCATCGCTCAGCCGTGCGTAGGCCCAATGAAAGACTTGCTAAATTCATTTCATTGCGCACAATCGCCGTATGACCGTTTCCCCGCCGCCACCTCGCAATGCAGAAGCATTTAGACGCTTGTCCAGCTTAGGCGTGCTCAAAAAAGTGGAAACGGACCAACCGGAAGTTGGGTCGCAAATTTCTCCCAGCGAAACTCATCTCCTATATAGGGTAACCACTTTACGTGCAAAAGAAGTGCGAAGAAATCTTCGCGATGACGGGCTCAGCCGAGGAGAGATATTTGATCGCCTGCGGCTTACTGGCGCTGGCTGTTTTTCAGCCTTTTGGGTCGCCTACCTAGGCGGCGGCTCAAACGCGGTAGATAATTGTATTAAAACGTTACTCGCAACCGTTTGTGGAACAAACAATTTGGAATTGCTCACTGCAACCTTGGTGGAACATACTTTTACTCTCCCACCCGGTGAAAATGATAATATAAATAGTTACATAAATAGAGAAAAAGTGAAGCTTAATCAAACTGTGGAAGATATTCTGAAAAATATTCGAAGCGGAGAGCTTAAAATAGAAGGACTCACCGATGAGGATTTAAGGGAAATAGATCAGGCAAACGGATGGTTTCGCGATTTAGAAAGAACAGAAATTACGATCCATGTGGGAGAAAGTCGCATAAGGTGCAGAGATTGTATCGTGGCGGGCGATCCAAATGCGACCATGCGAAAAATTTTACGGGAAATAGCAAAAGCGATTAACACAGCATACCCCGGTGCGCCAGATAGGCAGGCAGCGGCCCTAGAAATGTTTATGGTTGGATACAGAGGGCAAGCGATGGCAACTGCCTTCATGCATAATCCCGAAGTGAAACACGGTAACATTGCGTTTCAATTCCATAGCGCGCAATATGACTCGCAACGGCAAGTGGTTCGCTTGACCGATGACAACATTGCGATAGAAACCAACTATGAGGCATCCGGCCCAAGATGGGTGAGCGTTGGTAGGAGTTCGCAACCTATTGATCAAATGCTAACTTCAGTTGCCGACGAGACAAGAATTAGTTATAACGTACTCTGTTCGGCATCGAGAGGTACGGAGGGGATCGGCCCATTTGCCGTACATGTTAATAAAGGAGAAGCGGTCTTCCCGCCGATTCAATTTCGATTCCGTAGAGCCGGCGATCGGGGCGAGAGGGCCGTCCCGCGGCCTCCAAGTTCGCAGGAGCCCCAGCCGGAACCAGCACCGGAAGCGTCCGCAGAGGAGCCTCCGCCGGAATTAGTACCGCCTGCAGAAGCACCGCCCGCAGAAGAAGCGTCCGCAGAGGCGCCTCCGCCGGAACCAGCACCGGAAGCGCCCGCAGAGGAGCCTCCGCCGGAATTAGCACCGCCCGCAGAAGAAGCGCCCGCAGATGGGCCTTCGCCTCGAAGAGGTTCTGTACCTCGAACGAACCAAATTCAATTATTTCTCGGACGCAACTTAATGGAAAATGCGAATGCCGTCTTTGAACGCTTAAAGAATGGCGAGGAACTTACGGACGACGACATAGAAACATTGGAACAAGGAAACCCGGATTTTGCCAAAGACTTGCGTGACAATGCCATCGAATTCGAAATTCGATGGAAAGGATCGACCCATGTGATGCCTAAATCTTCCAATTTACGCGAATTTTTTTCGAAAATAAATTCTATATATTCTTCCAAAACGCTCACCAGCTTACTCTTTAAGATTTGGTTTCGATCCTACGAAAACAGTGCGGCATTGTTACAATCGATAACACCAACGCATTCGAAAATAGAAAGACAGAAAGTGATTTTAAGTTCCGGCTCGTATACAACATCTATTTCCTTCGAGGATGGCACGTCCTGCGAAATTCACGTTTCCCTCAAAAAAGGCGACGATCAGTTTTAAAGCCGTCACTCAAGCAACCTTTCTGCCGGCGGTCGATTGAATCCCAAGCAAGCTAAACGCTAGTCCCGGTAAATTTTGGGCGAAGAGTCGGGTAGAGGATGGTGTCGCGGATGCTGGCGGCGCCGGTGAGGAGGGCGACCAATCGGTCGATGCCGATCCCCATGCCGCCGGCCGGCGGCATGCCGTATTCCAGTGCGGTGAGAAAATCGTTGTCCAGTGCCTGAATATCATCTCCCACCTGCCGCTCGAAGAGCTCTCGCTGGAGGATGGGGTCGTTCTGCTCCGAGTAGGCGGGAGCGATTTCCTGACCATTAATGCAGAGTTCGAAGACATCCAAATACTTAGGAGTTTCTTGATTTAATTTGGCCAAAGGACAGAGCTCCCGGGGCAGCCGGGTCACGAATGTGGGTTGGATAAGCTTACACTCCACCATTTTTTCAAAGACGTCATTGTCTATGGCAAAATTCTCCAGCTGCGGATTCACCTCAATGGCAAATTTTTCGCAGAGTCTCAATTTTTCCTCTCGCGGCAGCTCGAACCAGTCCTCCCGGCCGGTAGCCTCTCGAACCAGATCGCAGTAGGTGGCTTCCCGCCATGTACCGCCGAGCCGCAGCACTTCACCGCCGTCCTGGTGGATTTCTTTGGTCCCGAGGACCGTTTCGCAGAGGTGCTGCAGAAGGTCATAAACGAGGGCCATCATGGTACGGTAGTCGCCGTAGGCCTGGTAGAGCTCAATCATGGTGAACTCTGGGCTGTGGCGACGAGAAAGGCCCTCATTGCGAAATACGCGGCCCATTTCGAAAACTCGGTCGAAGCCGGCCACCAACATCCGTTTTAAGTAGAGCTCCAAAGAAATACGTAAAAAAAAATCGCGATCCAGGGCGTTCATGTGGGTCACAAAGGGCCGCGCCGCCGCGCCGCCGGCCACGTTCTGCAGAAACGGGGTCTCCACTTCCACAAAATCGCGCGACCAAAGGAACTTACGAATTTCCTTCAAAATTTCGGTGCGCTGGAAGGCGCGGCGGCGGGATTTTTGATTGGCAATGAGGTCCAGGTGTCGCTCCCGGCACATCTGCTCGCTGTCCGTGAGCCCATGAAATTTATCCGGGAGGGGGCGCAGGGATTTGGACACTAGAGTAACGAAATCGGCCCGGACGGTGGCTTCCCCCGTTGTGGTCCGGAAAAGTGTGCCGCTAACGGCTACGATATCACCGACGTCGTACTCTTTGAAAAGCGCATAGGATTCTGCGCCGACCCCGTCCCGGCTCACATAGCACTGCAGGCTGCCGGCCCGGTCCAGCAGCACAATGAAGGTCGCTTTTCCCATGAGGCGGAAAGCGGTAATGCGCCCAGCAATGGAGACCCGCTCGGCCCGCTCCTCCCGCTCACCCAACAGCCGTCGCGCCTCTTCGGTCGTGTGACTTTGAACGCAGGACTGGCGGTAGGGATCGATGCCTCGTGCCCGCAATGCGGCCAATTTCTTCAGCCGCACCGCATGAACATCGCTAGTAACTTCGACCGGGTCCTTCTCCCCCGGGACCTGTTCGCCTCCCATGGGTCCTCCTAAAAAATGGTCCCGAATGTGAAGTTAAAATTCATCTCCCGTTCCCGCCGAGGATCGCCCTGAAGTGGCCAGCCGAAAATAAGGCGAAGCGGCGAACCCATCACGAAAAGTCGCAGCTCCACGCCGGCGTCCCAATAGAAGGGGTCATCTAGATGGCCAAAGCGCGTCCCCGTGTAGGCCCCGTCCGTGAAGAGCACTAGCCGCAGCTGATCCATCAGCCGAAAGCAGTATTCGGCACAGCCGTAGGCGTAACTCAGGGAGCCGACCGGCACATAGCGGTAGTCGCGGGGACCGACGGCCTGTATGTCAAAGCCGCGCATGTCGGCGGGCCCTCCCAGAAAAGTCCGATCGAAGTAGGGAACTTCGTGGCCGCGAAGACCTTTCATGGTGCCCAGCTTGCCGATCAGGCAAAAAGTTTGGCAGAGAAAGCTGCGCCAAATGGGGACCCATTGGCCGGCCTGCAGACTGAAGTTCACGTAGTGCACATCGCCGCCGAGACCGGCGTAGTCCACCTCACAGAAAATGCGATTGCCGACGGTGGGGTAGAGCAGGCTATCCCTTGAATCCCGCTCCAATAAGAATCCTCCCTTGGAAATCCACTGCAATCCTTCGGCGGCCTGCCTTTTAAGCGGGTCCGGCGCGTAGGGTTCCACGTCATAGACGCGGGCCCGATCCAGCCGATAGTAGAGTTTACCCTCCAACAGCCCCCAAATGCGCTTGCGGAGGTAGACCTCGAAGCCGCCGTGTTCTTCGCTATAGCTGGCACCGCTGTAGTTGTAATCGCCTTTTTTGTAGCCGCTTCGCACGAGGAAAAGCTCTTTGCCAAAGGCCAGTTCTCGGTCGAAGAGCCACGGCTCCTCGAAATTCACGCTGGCTTGGGACGTACGCGTACCGATGTCCACCCGCGCACGAAATTTTTGCCCGGCTCCTTGGAAAAAGGTGTGCGGGCTGCCGATGTCAAAATTACCCTGGGCGAATTCCGCAAATGCGCTGACGTTATCAAACGAGCCCATTGCGGCACCGATGTAGAAGCGGCCCGTGTGCCCTTCCTCCAAGTTTATGAGCACATCGCGCACGTCCCGTTCTCCAGTGGGCTCTGGAATCAGTACCGCCTGCTGAAAGAAGCGGGTCTCGCGCAGGCGATTCTCGCTATTGCGTAGCTTGGTCAGGTCAAATTTATCGCCGGGGAAAAGGGATAGTTCCCGCAAAATAACTTTGTTTTTGGTTTTTCTGTTCCCCTGGATCTGTACGGTGCCCACTCGGCACGGACCCGACTCGCGAATTATAAATTCTAAATCAATGGCACCTTCTGCCACATTGGCCCGTCTCTTGGCCCGTACGGTCGTATCGATGTAGCCGTTCCGGCCGTAGGCGTACTGGATGGCTTCCACGGTTTTATCGACCCGCTCGGGCGAAAAGGGCTCCCCTTTTTTAATTTTAAGTAATTTTTGTAATCCCCGTGTGGACAGGATCTCGTTTCCACTGAAGGTGATATTTCCCACAAAGGCGCGTTGTCCTTCCTCTATGGGGATGATCACCCGGAGCCGCTTCTCTTGCTTGCGTTCCAAAATGACATTCTCTGGACAAATCTGCACGTCCAGGAAGCCGCGGTTCCTGTAGTATTCGCAGAGGGTCTCCAAATCGCCATTGATCTGTTCCTCCTTGTAGCAGCCGGTTCCGGTGAGGAGAGAAAATGGAGTGCGGCGACGGGTGCTCATTTGTCGGGCCAGTTCCCGGGAAGAAATCGAGCGATTTCCTCGAAAAGAGATCCGCGAAATAGGAAGCCGTTTCCCTTCACTAATTTCAAAGGTGAGATCCACGGGCGTGCCGTCCCGTCGCTCCTCGCCGCTGACCGCTCGGACGGCAATGTCCGCGTAGCCCCGATCCAGGTACAGTTTGCGAATAGCTTCTAGATCTTTTTGCACTTGGGCCCAATCCAGTGCGGCTCCATCGTCGATGGAAACGGCCCGTCGGAGCTGCCTATTCCCGAGTTTCCTATTCCCGCGGAACGAGACCCGTCCAATTCGTGCCTTCGGATAAAGCACGTAGACGAGGGAGATTTCGCCGTCGTGCACGTCCCCATCCATGTGCACTTCGACCAGGTCAAATAGCTTCGTACCGTAAAGAGCTCGGATGGAGTCATCGTTCTTTTCTTGGAGGAAGGACTCGCCCTTTCGCACCTTAATGAGAGTGGAGAGCGCCGCATCGTTGATGGGCATGGGCCCCCCTTCGGCCCGCACCTGCACGTCACCCACGATCAAATCGGTTCCACCGACCGCGGCGACCGGAAAGCAGAGGGCCGTCCAGGAAAGCAGCCACACCCAAAGCAATTTAATTCTCACGGCCAGCCCCATAGGCCGCACCTTCCCTCTCCGTTCCATCATCTTGGTAATTTCCGAATTTCGTGACACTGCGATCAAAAAGTAACGGTACGACCCCGACGGGCCCATTTCGCTGCTTAGCGATGATCAATTCCCGAAGTAATTCATTCGAGTGCACGGACATTTCCGCTTCTTCGTCCGTTTCTCGGGGCCGGGACAGCAGCATGACCAGGTCCGCGTCTTGCTCGATGGCGCCCGACTCCCGCAGATCTGACAACTTCGGCTGTCGTTTCTCCCGTTCCGATTCCCGGTTTAGCTGACTCAGCACGATGACCGGCAGATGCAGCTCCTTTGCCATGGCCTTCACGCCCCGTGAGATTTCTGCAATCTGCTGCTCCCGGTGGGCCTTGCTGTCTACGCCGGCAATCAGCTGCAAATAGTCGACGATTACCAACCCCAGTCTGTGCCGGCTGTGCAGACGGCGGGCCCGAGCACGCAACTCCAAGATCGTCAGATTGGAGGATTCATCGATCCAGAAGGGCGCTCCGCGAAATTCTTGAGCCACGCGCAGCAATTCATTCTGAAAACCGCGGGGAATTGTGCCTTCCCGCAGGCCGGAAATCCGGACGCCTGCCCGCCCGCAAAGAAGACGCATGGCCAGCTGATCCGCGCTCATTTCTAGGCTGAAAAACAGCGTGGGCACCGGTACTACCCCCTTCGCCCTTGGCAGGATGGCATTTTCCGCAAAATTGAGCGCGAGGCTGGTCTTCCCCATGGAAGGTCGGGCCGCCACAACGACCATCTCTGTCGGGTGAAAGCCGCCCGTCAGGTGGTCCAATTCCGTAAATCCGCTCGGGATGCCGGAAATTTCTCCTTTCCTTTGTAAAAGCGACTGTACATTTTGAATCGCTTGCCGCATGGGCACGTCGATGGGCAAGGCCGTTTCCTGAACCAGGTCTTTGCTTATGTTAAAAATTTTTTCTTCCGCTTCGGCGAGGAACCTAGGCACATCCTCTTGGCTCTCAAAGGCCTTGGCAATGAGTGCTTCGGACGATGAAATGACCTGCCGGACGAGCGCATAGTCGCGGACGCGGTCGATGAAATAGGGTAAGTGGGCGGAAAAGTCCACCCGGCTGCAAATTTGGGCCAAATAGGAACCGCCACCGGCCGCCGCTAGTCGGTCCTTTGCCGTAAGCGCGTCACGTAATATGGTCTCACTTAGCGGTCTATTGCGCTGATAGATGTCGTACATCTCTGCGAAGAGGACCCGATGGGCCGGGTAGTAAAAAGAATCGGCGCCGAGCCGCTTCTGAATGCAAAGGGATATGCTCTCCTGGCCACCCTCCACGATGCAACAGCCCAGCAGAGCCTGCTCCAACTCTACGCTGTGCGGTGGAGCACGCAAAATTTCACTCTGGCCTTGCGCCGTCATTCTTTTTTACGCACGATTACGCACGAGGCGGCCACCGCTAGCCCTTGCCAACGGCAGCTGTCGCCAGAATCGGGTTCTCGGAAACGATCTCCACGGCGAGGGTAGTCCGCACGTCCCGATGCAGTCGGATTTCCACGCCGTGCTGTCCCAGCTCTCGCAGGGGCTGCTCTAGTCGAATGCAGTCCCGAGCGATCTCCAATCCTCTCCCCGCTAGCTCCTTTTCCAAATCGATGGCGGTCACGGAACCGAACATTTTTCCATTCTCGCCCGTACGAACGGCCACCACGATTCGGAGCCCATCGAACCGGCGAGCGAGCACCTCCGCCGCCTCTCGCTCTCTCTGGCGCCGCTCTTCCTGCCGCCGCATGAGGGCGCCGATCCGGTTTTTATTGGCGACGCTAAAAATGAGGGCCTTTTTGCTCGGGACTAAGAAATTGCGGGCGTAGCCGGCTTTCACCCGAACGCACTCACCCTCTTCGCCAAGCCCCACAACCGGCTCGAGCAGTAAAATTTCATTCATTGCCATGATAAACTCCACCTAAGCTAGGGCGCTAAAAGGGGATTTCCTCATCCCCTTCTTCTTCGATCTCGCCGTCTTCCGCGCGGGAGGGGGGGCGGTCGCCTTTGCGCTGCTGCTGTGGCCGCCGCCCGCCATCGTCGCGGCCATAGGATTGGCCCTCCCCCTCCTGCTGACGGTTCGGGGCCGTGAGGAATTGAAAATTTTCCGCGACCACCATGACCCGGCTACGCTTTTCGCCGTTCTGACTCTCCCACTGATCCAGTCGCAGTCGTCCCTCGATGAGAATGGGGCGCCCTTTCGTCATATAGCGAGCAATCGTTTCCGCCTGCCGACCAAAGCTGTCCACCTCGATGAACAGCACCTCCTCCCGCGAGGAGCCGTCCGCATTGCGGAACTGGCGCGTAACCGCCAGTCCGAGCCGACAGATGCACGTGCCACTCGGCGTAGTGCGCACCTCCGGATCGCGCGTCAAATTTCCAATTAAATAAACCCGATTCAAGGTGGCCATAGCGCTAGAGCCTCTCAATAAGTGTACGGTTGACGGTCCGATCCAGCCGCATGCGGGACAGCAGCCCCTCTCCGAAGGACGGCTCTGCGGCGAGCAGATAGCGGGCATAGACCCCCTCCCGAAATTGTTTGCTGCGGCAGCGGGCAAACGGCTTCGTACCCAAGCTTTCCGACGCCGCCAGCTCGGCGCCAAGGCTTCCCATAAGGTTCCCCACCCGATCTCGCATTTCGTCCGGCGATTCCTGCTGTCCACGGGCATCAAAAATCACAGTAATCCGATAATTCTTTTTCGTAGAGCAGTTTTTTTTCATTTTGTCCCCTATGCGCAACCTGCGGGAGGAGAACCTTGGGCTGGCCGATGATGTTGTCAAGCGACCTTTACGG
>JAIRMB010000001.1 GCA_031258995.1 Puniceicoccales bacterium | reverse complement strand
TGGATCATGCCGCAGCCGAGAATTTCGATCCATGTGCCGCTCAATTTTCCCAGATCGGGCGAGCGCAGGTCCACCTCGAAGCTGGGTTCGGTAAATGGGAAAAAGCTGGGCCGAAAGCGAATTTCTACGTTTTGGCCGAAAAAATTGTGCAGGAAAAAATCAATGGTATCCTTCAAATCCACACCGGACACCTGCCGGTCCACGTGCACGACGTCACACTGGTGAAAGTTAGCGCTGTGGGTAGCGTCCACCGTGTCCCGCCGAAAGACACGGCCGGGAGCGATAACGCGCAGCGGCAGCGTTCCCTTAACCAATTCACGTACTTGCACGGCAGTCATGTGGGTGCGGAGCAGGTAGCGTCCATCGCCCGATTTGCATTTCTCCACGTTGGCAACCGATTCGCTCTCAGACAAAAAGAACGTATCCATGCTGTCCCGGGCGGCGTGGGTGGCCGGCATGTTGAGAGCGTCGAAGCAGTGCCATTCGGTTTCCACTTCAGTGGCCTCGGCTACGGAAAAGCCCATCATGTGAAAAACCTCCACCACACGCCGAAGAACGATGGAAAGCGGGTGGCGGAGGCCGGCCTTACCCGTCGCCGCGGTAAGGGTCGGATCGGGCCGCTTGCCTAACTTAGCGGCAATCTCCCCCTCCTCAACTCGCTGCCGCGCAGTCTCGAGGGCCGTTTCCAGCAGCCCCCGGACTTCGTTGAGCACCTTCCCCATCTCCGGCCGATGCTCCCGGGGCAGTTTGCCGATGCCCTTCGACACGGCAGTTAGCGCACCGTTGGGACCAAAAAATCCCGCCTTAGCCGCCTCCAGCGCTGGTCGGCCGTCGACCGTGCAAAGGCGATCACCGAGAGCCGCGGGCAGCTGACGCAGCTGCCTTTCCAACACGGCAAACTCTTCCGGCCCTTCCGACCCCATGGCCTAGGCGTCCTGCGGGATCGTAGCCAGCGCCGTCTTGGCCCGCTCCACGATGGCGCCAAAGGCCGACGGATCATGGATAGCCAATTCGCTCAACGCCTTTCGATCCAGTTCGATCTTCGCCGCGGCGAGACCGGCGATAAGCCGGCTGTAGCAGATCCCCAGAGGGCGGCAGGCGGCGTTGATGCGCACGATCCACAGCTGACGAAATTCGGACTTCTTTTTGCGCCTATCCCGGTAGGCAAAGCAGCCGGCCCGCCAGAAGGCATCGATGGCGTAGCGGTAGAGCCGCGACTTATTGCCAAAATACCCCTTGGTTTGTTTGAGAATGCGCTTTCGCCGCTTCTTCGTCGCTACCGCATTTGTCGCCCGTGGCATGTTGATTTCCTCCCAATTTGACCCGCCGAGGCCGCCAAATTCCGCCTCGCCGAGTCGATCTCGTTTTGCTTTAAAACTTCAGCCACTCAATCAGGCGAACGGAACGGCCCGTCGCACGTGGGCGGAAAAGCCGGCGGAGACGGCCTTGTCGCCGTGGGACCGCCGCCGAGCCTTCGTGCTCCTATTGCGCAGCATGTGGGCGTATCCGGCCGTGCGTCGCAGCACTTTACCAGTGGCGGTAAATTTGAACCGCTTCGCAATCGCCTTCCTCGTCTTCATCATGGCTTGGCCGGTGTCCTAATGGGTCCACCGTCGCTGTAAAGAGTTTTTCCGTCCGCCGTGCAAATTTCCCATCGGCGATTGACTCCCAGACCGGGTACGCCTAGGGGAATGGTCGGAAGACGTCATGGGGAGAGGAAAAAAGCCGCGGCCGTTGGGCAGTTTCCGGCCGAAAATTTTTGCCATCTGGGGTGCCCTCATCTTCCTGCTCCTGTCGGCCTGGGTCCTCGTATCCCCCGCCGCACCGCGCGTGGCCATCGAGTGGACCATGGGAGATGTGGCCGACGCGGCGGCGGCCGGCCGGATTATTTCTGGCGAGCTGCGCTCCGTGCCCAACCGGGGGCTGCAGTGGTATAAGGTCAGCGGCAAGGCCCAGCTGGCGCCGCCGCCCGCTCCGCCCGTGGACTTTTTCGCCCAGGGCCGGCTCACTGACGCCCGCTTCCACCAGATTGTCTCCTGTCGTAATCTAAGAGAGAGGCCCGGCAGCACATTCCTTTCTGATCTAGCGCTCAGCATCTTGCCATTTCTTTTCGTGCTCTTCCTGCTCTTCGTACTCTTCGGCCGCCGGGTCCAAGGGGCCGGTCGCAGCGCGATGACCTTCGGCAAGACCCGTGCCCGGCTCTACGCTGGCGGAGAGAAAAAAATCACCTTCCAGGACGTAGCCGGTTGCGATGAGGCGAAGGAGGAAGTGGCTGAGATCGTGGATTTTCTCAAGCAGCCGCAAAAATATAGCGCCATCGGCGGGAAAATCCCCAAGGGCTGTCTCATGGTGGGCCCGCCGGGAACTGGTAAAACGCTCCTAGCGAAGGCGGTGGCCGGCGAAGCGGACGTGCCATTTTTTAGCGTCAGCGGCTCCGATTTCGTGGAAATGTTCGTGGGCGTGGGTGCCGCTCGGGTGCGAGATCTCTTTGAGCAGGGCAGAAAAAATGCTCCCTGCATCGTATTCATCGACGAAATCGATGCGGTGGGCCGTCAGCGGGGGGCCGGTTTGGGTGGTGGAAACGACGAGCGGGAGCAGACCCTCAATTCCATCCTGGTGGAAATGGACGGCTTCGACGGCAGGGACGGCGTCATCATCATGGCGGCCACCACCCGGCCCGATGTGCTGGACAGTGCCCTCCTGCGGCCAGGCCGCTTCGACCGACAGGTGCTCATCGACCTGCCCGACATCCGGGGCCGGGAAGAAATTCTTCAGGTGCACGCGAAAAAGATCAAAATGAGCAAACATGTGGACTTGAAAAAGATCGCCCGCAACACGCCCGGCTTCGCCGGCGCGGACCTGGAAAATCTACTCAACGAGGGGGCTCTTATGGCGGCCCGCAAGGGCAAAAAAATAGTTGAACGCAGTGATTTAGAAGAAGCTCGAGACAAGGTGGCCTACGGCCGGGAGCGGCGAAAGCTCATGGACGAGGAGGACCGCCGCATCACCGCCTACCACGAGGCCGGCCACGCCATAGTTCAGGCCCACATTGACGACGGCCTACTGCCGGTCCATCGGGTCACCATCCTGCCCCGCGGCCGCAGCCTCGGCAGCACCATGTTCCTCCCCACGAAAGACATTCTAAATCAGTCCCAGCACCACGCGCGAAACCAGATTTGCTGCGCCATGGGGGGGCGCATCGCGGAGGAAATCTTTTTAGGGGAAACCTCTAGCGGGGCCGCCGGCGATATCAAATCTGCCACCGAGTTGGCCCGCCACATGATCTGCGATTGGGGCATGGGGAAAATGGGTCCCGTTGCACTGGGAGAAAATGTAGACCATATCTTTTTGGGCCGTGACATTACCCGTACGCAAAACTATAGCGAAAATACCGCCTGCGCTATCGATGGGGAAATCGTTGCACTGATCGCCGACGAATGCGAACGGGCGCGAAAAATCCTGGAAGAGAAGCGCACCGCCGTGGAAGCACTCGTCCAGCTCCTACTGGAGAAGGAAACGGTGGAAGGGGAAGAAATCTACGGCCTTCTGGCGGATCCGTCGGACGGCCAGAAGGAGAAACGGTCGCGCCCCAAACGCGATGGCGGACAAAGCCGGGAAGAATGACAACTGTAGAATTAAAATCTTCACTAGTAGTCCGGCGACTGTCATTTCCGCAAAGGGCAGTCGCGGCGGCCGATTGTTTTTCTGAGGGAAAAGGATCGGATCCTCCTTAAAAAATGGCACACGCCAAAATAACAACGCCTTAGGGGCTGGTCTTTTATCGTTTCATCATTCACAGCTAGGCGTTCCTATTCGCTTCATGAGCCGAGCTTTATAATCGACGAAACAACAGTATAAAAAGCGAAGAGTTTTCGCAAAGCTCGTTTCATTGCGTGCGCGTTGCCGCATGGAGCAGATGGTCTCCTGCTAGGGCGGGGCAGCCTGCAAAACGCTCCAGAATTGCAATCGGAGATTGCACGCGTTAGGCATTTTTTCGCACGGCGTGCGGCATTGAAATAGAATACAGGCGGAGGATTAAAGTATCGGTGCGTATGGGGCGATTCTTGGCGGGAGCCGCTGGATATGGCGTAGACAAGAGAGAATTTTATGTGCGCCTGAAATAGATACAGTGCCCGACGGGCCGCAGCCTCCGTTGGGGCATTTCTAATGCTAGTTGCAAAATTCGGCTTATAAAACGTGCAGGGCTGGCTATGCATAATGGTAAAACAAGAAACAGCCATAGGAGCGTCGCCCATGTCCGCATGTCGTTTTTCAGGGAAAATTCGCCTGATTCCCCGCGAAAAATCGGTCGGCCGCCGCGGTTACCTTTTGTAAAAGCGGTGACCATTCCCATTCGGCTATTTTTGGGTCGTAGAAGAGCCTTCTTCGGCGATGGAATTTAGTGAAGCGTGTCATGGAAAAGCTGGAAAGGCCCGTTAGTGATAGCTCTTCTCAATTTCGTGCATGGGGAATCGTTTATGTGGCCATTGGCGTCGAATTATTTGCATTGAATTTGAAGGTGTGAGTTTTAAAAATGTCACATTTCTTTTTATCAAAGCCCCTTTTCGGGGAGTCCGTGCGTTTGACTGCATCAAGGTTGGGCGGCCATTTTCCGTTATTACGGACCATAAATTATGCCATTTGTTCGCTATCCCTTTTACTCGAAACGAATAAAATTCCGATGCGGTTGGAGCGAATAGGTGAACTACTATGAGCATGAGCCACCACCCATGAAACGGCAACCGAACAGAGGCGGCATTCGTGAAATGCCACAGCGGGCCATGGTCGGCGAAAGCGGGAGGCCTGCGCGTTGGTGGGAGCGTGCGTACACTCCAAGAGCTAGCGATTAGAACCAGCGACTCTCCTTATGCTATACCGGTCCGGCGGAACTCTCTCCCACGGACCGCCGATTGGACAGTCCGCAGCTGCTCACGGGGTCGTGGGGTCCGTCGGAAGAGCGAAGAAACGGCCTCCCGACAAAGCTCTTAGTTCCACACTTGGAGCCAGAGTAAGTCGTCCGCCGCTCGGGCGCTGACCTTCCCTCTTTCTTCTTCCTTCTGAAGGGCCGCCAATTGCTGTGCCTGCACCTGCCCATAGTCACGCGTCGCACAATTAGCGACACCGCCCAAAAACGTACACATCGGTATGGCTAGTATGCGCGACAGATCTTGTGGGCCATATAGTATATTCAAGACAACAGAGTTAGCTATTCCGACCGCACCCCCAATCAAAGCTCCGTCCAAGAATGCCGCACACAGCTGTCTTCGCTCTTCATCGGCGCGCGTCTGTGTAAAAAACGCTCCCACATAGGGGGCGTCGCCAAAGATCACCTGCCGCAAACGCATTCCAGCATAGCCGACGGTAGCTCCGAAGAGCGCGCAGGGAGGGATAAGAATTACGGGCGCGTAGGGACGATATTGTGGTAAAATAGTGCCGCCCTGGGTTGCTATATTGTACACCCCTAGCGCACAGCTGCCTAACGCGCAAAATTTGGCGCACAGGGTCAAATCTTCATTTTTTACTGTGAGGATAGCCCGTTCGAGAGAAACTTTGGCAAATCTACGGGCGTTAGCTGGGGGAAGTATCGAGAAAATTTGGTCAGTTGCATTCCGTGCCTTAAAAGCTAATTCAACGGCGGCGATCTTTTGCTCGAGTGTGCGAACTTTCCTTGCCAATTGGGCTTCTGGCACCGCTGCCGGTTCGTTAAGATAATTAGCCACTGCGGCATAGGCATTTTTTATTTTTGCTATCATAATTATTTTTCTCCTTCTTTCTTCTTAGGAAGTCCCCTGGCTAGAAATTCACCGGATGGTGTCAAGACGACTTACCGAAGGAATCGGTGGCAGAAATGGAAAATGGCTTGCCGAAGAAAGAGGATGGCGCATAGGCGGGAGTGTGAGAGCGCTCGGCCGGATAGCGGTTTTCCTTATCCTATGTTGCTCCAACGGTGCCTCTGCCTACGGCCGTGGGGACGAAATTTTTCCATCCCGCGAAGCCGCAGCATCCGTGACTCTCGGCGACAGAAATTCGCCGCGTCCCCCGCAGTTCCCCGTCTCCCCACTCGAGGGAGCTACGGCCTTTTTTTTCTTTGCCGCCATCGCGCATACCTTCTGTGCCGGAGCCATAGATCGCCAGGCGCAGCGACTTCGAGAATGGAACGGCCGTCTGCCCTCCGCCGCGCGACTGCGCCGTTCTCTTTTATGCTTTTGCGTCCGACTTTGCCGCCTCCTGGGCAAAGTGGAGCTCCCCTTTATCATCTGGGTAATTCCCTCTCTTTTAGCAGTTTACTGGACAAGCGGCGCCGGCGCCCTCCGCCGCTACCTGTGCGACGAAGTTTCTTTTTTTGAGCCGATTTTCATTGTTACCGTCATGGCCATGGCCGCCACCCGACCAATCCTAACGTTGGCCGAGAAAGTAATTGGGGCATTTGCCGCTTTGGGCCGCGGGACGGCCGCCGCTTGGTGGTTTGCCATCCTCCTTGCCGCCCCGCCGCTCGGCTCTCTTCTGACGGAACCGGCCGCCATCACCATCGCTGCCCTACTGCTGGGGCAAAAGTTTTACATTCTGCGCCCTTCGCCAAAATTGGCGTATGGGACTCTCGGCCTTCTCTTTACTAATATTTCCGTTGGCGGTGTTCTGACCAATTTCGCTGCCCCGCCCATCCTTATGGTGGCCCACCGCTGGCATTGGACCACTGCCCATGTTTTTAGACACCTCGGCTTACGGGCGCTCTGCGGGATGGCTTTAGCCACCTGCGCCTATGGCATTTTCTTCCGCAAGGAGCTGGCTGCGCTAGGTCGCATTTCTCGATGGCGGTCCGAAGGAAATTCCCGGTTGTCCTGCCCTTTTTTGATCTCTATCGGCCACGTCGCTTTTCTGGCGTGGACCGTCGGCTGTGGACGCGATCTGACGGCGCTCCTTGGTGGGTTGGTCACATTTTTTCTCTTTGTCCGGCTAACTCGCGCGCATCAAAGCAAGCTGCGGCTGCAGGAGCCCGCCCTGGTGGGAATTTTTTTGGCCGGCCTAGTGCTGCACGGCGGCCTGCAGAATTGGTGGATTGAGCCGCTACTGTGCGGCCTCGGCCCCTTCACCCTCTTTGCCATGGCGGCGTTCCTTTCCACCTTCAACGACAACGCCGCGGTCACTTACCTGACTACGCTTGTGCCCAGCGTGGGAGCAAGCGGCGTCCTCCAACTGGCCGTCGTATCCGGCGCCATCGGCAGCGGCGGACTGACCGTTATCGCCAACGCGCCCAATCCGGCCGGCCAGTCTCTCCTGCGGGCCTATTTCCCTGGAGGCATTTCGCCTTGGAAACTTTTTCTAGCAGCCCTGCCGTCAGCCGTCGCCGTGTCGCTTTGCTTTCTGTCAAGCTTCTAAGAGCGCCGGGGCCCGCTTCCCGCGAACATGAGGCGTTGTCGATTGCAAAGCTCTGCCTGTGTAATCAAACGCCGTCGGCGCAAGCTTGCTTCTCGTAGGGAATTTCAGCCCATTGCGGCAAAAAATTTTTCTGCTCTTTCTCGAAAATGCGCCTACCCCGTTAGGGCCTTTTCAGGCTCAGAAGAAATCGGACGAGAATGGTCGCCATTTCCGCAAGGGCAACCGTGGCTGGCGGCCAAGACAAGAAAGGATTCTCCGGGACCCAGCTACGCGTTTGGGAGCGGAAAGAACCTTCTTTCCATCTTCTCGGCTAACGCTGCCAGATCCTCCTGGGGAAGCAGTTCTAAGTTTTGCAGTGGAAGCGCGGCAGAGAGTGGGAACGGTCCGGAATGGGTCCGGCGAAGGGCATACAGATGGGCCGGACAACCCAGCGCCTCTCCCAGATCGCGGGCCAAACTTCGCACATAGGTGCCCTTGGAACAATGGATGGTGAAGGACAGAAGCGGTGCAGACCAGCGGACGCTTTCGATGGAATGGATGGTGATCGGCTCCGGCTCGCCCGGCGCGGCGTAGCCGCGCCGGGCGAGCCGGTAGGAGGGAACGCCGCGAATTTTTTTTGCCGAAAAGGCGGGGGGGCGCTGCAGCAGTTCGCCCACGAAGGCGGCGAGAACCTGCTCGATCCGTCCCCTCGCTAGCGACGGAAAATGGCCCCAATGGGAGGGAAGGCCCTCACGGTCGTCCCCCGCCGTGGAGAAGCCGAAGCGAACCGTAGCCTCGTAGGTCTTATCGCCTCGAGTGATAGGATCGGACCGCTTTGTGGCGGGGCCCACCAGCAGGACCAGCAGGCCGGTTGCCAAGGGATCCAGTGTGCCGCCATGTCCCACCGGCACGGCCTTCCCCGTGCGCCGCCGTAGGCGGCCCACCGCACCGGCCGACGAGAGACCTAACGGCTTATCAATGAGCAGAATTCCCCTCATCGGTCGTTGGATTGGCCCTCCGTTTCATTCGTAAAAAATGGCGGAATAGGCCGTAGAAAAGGTAGCAGGGAAAAACGATAGAGATAGCGTAGAGGGAGAAGAAAAAGAGCAGTGCGCAGAGAATGGCTGTTCCTAAAAAAGTAAGAAAGCCGGTTCGCAGGGACCAGTTGATGTGTTTGAAGGTGGGAAATCGCATGCTGCTCACCATGAGTACGGCGACCAGCAGCATGAGGGGCAGCAGGAGGGCGGCGAGGGCCGGCGATACCTCCGCCCGAATGAGGATCACGGCCACGGCCAAGATAACGCCCGCAGCGGCGGGTACCGGCAGACCGATGGAATCCCGAATGCCGGCGTGCTTTTCGCTCTTCGGCAGCAGCGGGCTGGTCAGTACGTTAAAGCGGGCTAGCCGAGCAGCACAGCAGAGCAGGTAGGTAAAGCCAACGAGCCAGCCCACCTTGAGAAATAGGGAATCCAAGTAGTAGGGATAGTTGCCCGGCGAGGGGGATAGTATAAGAAAAAATACTAACAGGGCAGGCGCTACGCCAAAAGAGACCAGATCCGCGAGGGAATCGAACTCGGCACCGAACAGGGACGTGCGGCCGCTGGAACGGGCTAGCCGGCCATCGATGAGATCGGCGACGGCGGCAAGGACGATGAGCCAAACGCCCTGGCTATAGTAGCCGACGGGACTGTAGCCCACCATGGAGCCGTACTTTGCCTGGATAAAGCGCAGAATGGCAAGAAAACCGAAAAAAAGATTCCCTGCCGTAAACAAGTTTGGCAAAAAATAGATACGGCACGCGTCGGCCGTGTTTCGGTAGAAATGCTCTTCGCCCATGGCCCTAGGCCGGTAGGCAACGGGCCCGCGGGGACCTGTCAAAGAAAAAGGCTCAGCTCTGCTTCCACAAAATCGCTCCATCCACGGCGTCTGCGATAGGCGCTGCCGGCTTATGCGCGTTGAATTCCAACTTTGCGACTAGCACAGGGCCTCCTTCGACAGAAGAAACTTTCCTTCGCCAAGGGGGGCGGTTCCGGAGAACGCGAATCCCTGGGAACCCGAGAGAGGGGCAGGGATTGCGCTCCGGGCCCATTTAAATGGCTCCGAAATGATGTCAATCGTGGTTGATGCCGAACCCTCCCAGTGAAGGCGCCTTGGCGCCCTTCCATTCGGGAGATAGCCCGCCTCCTGACTGCCTCGTTCGGCGGCCCAATTATTTCTGCCGCACCGACGTCTAATGGATCGCAAATAGTCTTCTGTAAGCAAGATGTAATCACAGGGAGCTTTCACGTGATTCGAAAATTCCCAACCTTCACGGGCCCTGAGACGCCTGCGGCACCGTAATAGCGCTAAGCCTATAAGTCTGAGACTGTAAGTGCTGCGCCCGCATTTTTTGCAAATATAAAGCTTGTTTTCCTTGCGGGAAGCCGTAGCCGTGGGCCAAACGACGAGTGAGAAGACGGCGCGATTTCGCGTCGGGCCGTGCTTTTTCACCGATTAAACTCTGGAGGAATCATGGCTCAGAACGCAGGCACTACGGACAGCTTTTCCACGCTGCGTCGGATATTTTTTCCCATACATACCTATGAGCTCAAAAAGGTGCTGCCGATGGCATTCATCTTTTTTTTCATACTAACCATCTACTCTCTGCTGCGGAACGTAAAAGACGCGCTTGTGGTTACGGGACCCAACTCCGGCGCGGAGGTGCTCTCCTTTTTGAAGCTGTTCTGTGTCACACCGGCGGCCATCATCTTTTTGGTGGTCTACGCCAAGGCCAGTAACCTGCTCGCCAGCGAGAAGCTTTTCTATGCCACCATCGCGCCCTTCATTCTTTTTTTTGGCCTATTCGGCTTCGCCATCTACCCGCATTTGGACTTCTTTCAACCCTCCATTGCCCGCGTGGCCGCCTGGCAGGAGGCCTTTCCCCGCTACCGCTGGCTCATAGCCATCGGCGGCAACTGGACTTACTCTCTCTTCTACATTCTCGCAGAGCTGTGGGGAAGTGCCATTATTTCTCTGTCTTTCTGGCAGTTCGCCAATCAAATAACTAAGGTAAGCGAAGCCAAGCGGCACTACGCCTTCTTTGGTCTCATGGCCCAGACGGCCCTACTGCTCTCGGGTGCCATCGGCGAGTCCGTGGCCAAAGCCAGTCCTTCGGCAGCCGGGGCAGACGTTTGGGGCAGTTCCCTCCGCTGGCTCATGGGCATGGTGGCGCTCTTTGGCATCTGCATTATGGCCATTTATCGCTGGATGCATCTGCGTGTGTTGACGGACAGACGCTTTTACGATCCAGGCGTGGCTCGCAGCTCTAAAAAGAAGTTAACCATGACCATGGGGCAGAGCTTCAAAACTATCTTCACGTCCCCCTACCTGGGCCTGATTGCTATGTTGGTTATTTCTTACGGCATCAGCATAAATTTCGTGGAGGGAGTTTGGAAGAGTCAGCTGAAACTGCGGTACCCGAATCCCAGTGCCTATAACCTTTTTGTGAGCCGTCTCACTCTTGTTACCGGCTTCGTTTCCATGGCCATGATGTTCGTAGGTGGCAATATTCTCCGCCTATTTCGCTGGTTCACGGCCGCCGTCATCACGCCGACCATGCTGCTACTTTTGGGAGGAGCTTTCTTTGTATTTGTACTCTTTAAGAGTAACATGGAGACTTTTTTGTCCAACATCGGCGTTTCTTCTCTGGTGCTGGCTGTCTTTTTCGGGGCCGTCGTCAATGCGCTGGTAAAATCCACCAAATACGCCCTCTTTGACCTCACCAAGGAAATGGCCTATATTCCTCTCGATGAGGAAATGAAAGTAAAAGGCAAGGCGGTAGTGGACGTGCTCGGCGGTCGCTTTGGAAAGTCCGGCGGCGCCGGCTATCAGGCCGTTCTTTTTCTTCTTATGCCGGGCGCGACTTACTTTCAAATAGCGCCCTTCGTAGCGGTCGCCTTCTTTATGATCTGCGGCTTCTGGATTTTGTCCGTGAAGGGTCTCAGTCGAAAAATTGAGACCATCGCGGCGAAGAAGGCCGAAGAGAAAAAGATGGCTGCCGCTTCTTAGTGGTGTGTCTGAAGCTCCTTCCGCCCACGTACGTGGATGGGGCACGGGAGCTGCGCGGTTGTGGGCTGTCTGCGTTTGTTCGTTGGCCCTGGGGCTGGGGATGTGAATCGGGACGCATATTTTCTATCGGCGCCTTTCGCTCTTGCCTTCCTTAGCCGAAGGCGCCAACAGTGACAGTGGCTTCCATAGTTCAATGGATAGAACACCGGTCTCCGGAACCGGTGATTTGGGTTCGAATCCCGATGGAAGCGCCAGACAGAGAAAGGAAAATCGGCACGGAGCCCTGCCGGTTTCACCATGAAGGAACTGACGAAGTACAGACGCGGTTCGCTGCGAGAACTGTGGGCCGTCGCGTGGCCGCTGGTAGTTTCTTCCGCCGCCAACATGTTCATGCTGGTCGGGGATCGAATCGTCCTAACCCACTATTCCACCGACACTTTCAATGCTTGCCTGGGCGCAATGCCCTGGATTTGGACGGCCTACTTTCCCCTACTGACCATCGTCAATATCGCGAACGTGCTAGTCGGCCGCTTTAATGGCTCCGGCGAATACTGGCAGATAGGACCCACGGTCTGGCAGATGCTCTGGTTTTCCGTAGCGCTACTGATCCCACTCGGCATCGGCGGTTGGTTTTTGGCGCCCCACCTGCTGGAACGGAGCTTCCGCGAGCTGGGCACGCCATACCTGCGCGTTCTTTTTCCGAACGTAGCTGTTGCTCTAGCCGCGTTTGGAGCTCTGGCCGCATTTTATACGGGCCGCGGCAAAACTCGCTTCGTCCTCGCCGTTTCCGTCGCCAGCAATATGTTAAACGTATTCCTGGACATCGTTTTGGTGTTTGGCATCGGCCCATTCCCGGAGATGGGCATCGTAGGTTCCGCCGTCGGTACGGTGATCGCAACGGCGGTCGCCCTATCTCTTTTTTTTGTTCATTTTTTGTCGCGAGAAAATTCCGCAAAATTCTGCACAAGAGACCTGCGCGGCAACGGCCATCTTTTCGGCACGTGTTTGCGCGTCGGCACTCCAAACGGTTTTGCAGCCTTTATCAATTTTGCCCTTTGGAGTTGGATTGCGCAGGTAATGGCTCATTTCGTTCCAGCGGAGAATTTTACGGCATTTGGCGTCAGTCAATCAGCCCTCTATTGCATGCTCTTTTTTATCGAAGGGGTTTCTTTCGGTGTCGGCACAATCGTTTCCAATGCCTATGGGGCTAACGACTGGGACGTAGTGGCACGCAACAGTCGGGCCTGGCTGAAGCTGTCGGCGATCGTGTTCGCGGGCTCTTTCCTGCTCATGGTGGCCTATCCGCGCCCGCTTCTCGCGATCATTTGTAGCGGATCGATGTCGGAAAGTTTTTACAATATCCTCTGGACCATGCTGCTCCTCTCTTGGGTCGCCATCGCGACGGAGTGCGTCACCTTCAATCTGCGCCAGACTCTAACCGCCTTCGGTGACACTCGTTTCACCATGTGGGTGAACATTGTCTTTTACAGCGGAATCGTCGTTTTTCCCTCCTACGTTCTTCTGCGCAGGACTCATAGCGCCGCCGCCTTCCTTGCCGCCGAGGCCGTGAGCAATGTGGCCATGTTGCTCCTCTATAGCATCCGCTTCCGCCGTTGGCTCCGGCTTCGGCCAGCTCCCCCCACGGACTAGCGAATTGGTGTGTCATTTGCATCATCTTAGTCCGCACATCGGGAATCGTTTCCATTTGCCAATCACGGTATCCGGAGGCCCGCCCGGGGCGGCTTTTCCTTTCCCATAGTGCCTAATGAGTTTTGCCATATATTTTTACGGTGTTTGGCCAGCAAGGCGTAAGCCTTCGAGAATCTTCACCGGCCTATGTGCCCGCAGGAAAGAGGAGAAGAACCATTCCGTTCCAGTGGGAGAGCTTCCGCCGTCTGAATAGGGATCAAGCCGAAAATTCGATTCGAACTTAAGGTTACTGTCGGGCCACATTTTTTTGAATGCGAAATCCGCCGACAGCGATTTTTCTCTCTTGCCATCGCGTGGCGGAGCGTTGGTGTGATCCCTCCTGCTCAGGTGGTGGAATTTGGTAGACACACACGTTTGAGGGGCGTGTGCCGCAAGGCGTATGGGTTCGAGTCCCATCTTGAGCACCGAATTTTGCTTTACTGTCATGGGAGAAGCGGCTAGCATGGCCCCATGAAGGTGCACGAGTATCAGGCTAAGGCGCTGCTATCTGCCTACGGCGTCCCGGTCGAGCGCGGCGTGGCGATCCGGTCCTGCGAAGAAATTGAAGCGGCCCTCGACCGGTTGGGGCCAATGCCGCGCTATATTGTTAAAGCCCAGGTGCATGTCGGCGGCAGGGGTCTGGGCCGCTTTAGGGACGGGTTCGAAGGCGGCGGCGTGCAATTGGCGTCCGGTCGGGAGGAAGTCATCCGTCTGGCCAGCCGCATGTTAGGTAATCGGCTCATTACAAAGCAGAGCGGGCCGGAGGGGGCACCGGTAACGGCCGTTTGGGTGGCAGAAGTCGTCGACCCGTTGCTGGCCCAATTTTACGTATCCGTCCTGCTCGATCGAAAGGCGCAGCGGCCTGTCATCCTGACCTCACGGGAGGGGGGCGGCGAGATTGAAGATCTCGCCGAAAAAAATCCAGAAAAGATCTTTCGGGAGTACGTACATCCTACCTTTGGCCTGGAAGAGTTTCAAATCCGTAAATTGGCTTTTCGCCTGGGATTAAAAGATGATGCTCAGAGGGAAGATTTTAGCGCTACCTTGAAAGGCATGTGGCGGATTTTATGGGAAAAAGATGCTTCACTGGTGGAAATCAACCCGCTTGCCCTCACAGCCGTCGGCCGGCTGATGGCTATCGATGGAAAGATCAATTTCGAAGATAATGGACTTTTTCGCCACGAGGACGTTGTGGCCCTACGGGATATTGCCCAGGAGGACCCGAAAGAGGTGCGCTCGTCCCAGTTCGGGCTCACCTACGTAGCCCTCGACGGTACGGCCGCCTGTCTCACCAATGGCGCCGGCATGGCAATGGCCACCATGGACATGCTCAATTCCTACGGCGTTCGTCCGGCCAATTTTTTGGACCTGGGCGACAATTCCCCCGTCGAGGCGATCCGGGAGGCCTTTCGAATTTTATTGTCCGACCCACACATTGAGTGCCTGTTGGTCAACATTTTCGGCGGAGCCATGCGGGGAACCATGGTGGCCGAGGGAATCTTCGGAGCGCTAGACGGGCAGAAATTGACCAAGCCGCTCGTAGTGCGCATGGAGGGTGCGGAAGCGGAAGAAGGCCGGCACATGCTGCGGGCGGCCATTCCGCAGGCGCGCTTTGCGGAAAATCTTCGCTCGCTCGGAGAGATGGCGCGAGAAGCAATAAAACACTAGGAGACTGTGCCATGGCCATTTTGGTAAATGAAAATACGCATATTTTGGTGGCTGGCATCACCGGCAGGGCGGCCACTTTTCATAGCCGCCATTGCTTGGCCTATGGCTCGAAGATCGTGGCCGGCCTTCGTCCCGGAAAGGGCGGACAGAAGTTCGATGGAACGGTACCGATCTATGACACCGCCCTAGAGGCCGTTGCTGAGCAGTCGGTGAATGCGGCGCTGATCTTCGTGCCGCCCGCCGGCGCGGCGGACTCCATCCTGGAGGCCATAGATGCGAAAATTCCTCTCATCGTGTGCATTACGGAGGGTATTCCCTCTACCGACATGTTGCGAGTCCGAGAGCGATTGCGAGAGTCGGACACCATCCTCATCGGACCTAACAGCCCCGGCGTCATTAGCCCAGGGAAGACCAAACTCGGTATCATGCCCAGCTACATCCACCGACCCGGATCCGTTGGTGTCGTATCTCGTTCTGGTACATTAACATTCGAGACGGTCTGGCAGCTTACGGGCCACGGCATTGGCCAGTCCACCTGCATCGGTATTGGCGGCGACGGTATCCACGGGCTCAGTCATAGGGATGCCATCCGCCTTTTTAACGAAGATCCTGAGACGGAAGGGATCATAATGGTGGGCGAGATCGGCGGCGAAGAGGAAGAGGAAGCGGCGGAGTACGTTAGGCGGTATGTGAAAAAGCCCGTCGCGGCCTTCATCGCCGGCACGACCGCGCCGCCCGGCCGCCGCATGGGCCACGCCGGCGCCATCGTTTCCGGGAAAAAAAGCGGCGCCGCCTATAAAATTGCCGCTCTCGAGGCGGCCGGCATCGCTGTGGCCAAGAACCCTGGGCTAATTGCCGAAACCTATGCCGAACTAATTTAAATACCGCACGCACTAATTTTACCGCAATGTGCGTTGCTAAGTTGCTCCAGAGTAGACCAATGCTCCATGGCCAGGTCTTCCGGTCGAATTGAAGAATTCACGCCATTGCCGTTGAGTGTAGTCAGCCACCGTTGCGCCAAAGTACGAAGGCCGGGGTCACCAATGGTGGCCACGGATCTGCGCAGCTGCTTGCGCCGCATTTGAAAACAGTGGCGTAGGATTTGGCAGCTGGGCGGCGAAAAAAGAACCGGATTCGGCCGCCGCCGCAGCTGCAGAAAAGCCGATCGCACGCGGGGTCGAGGGTGGAAGCAGGAAGGTGCAACCGGGTGAAGTCTTGCACATTGGAACGCGCCGGCGATCCGCACGGTGATGGCTCCACGCTCCTTAGAGTGCTCCGGTGCCAAAATCCGCTCCACCGCCTCCCGTTGGAGCAGTAGGACCATCGACTCCGGCAACGGCAGTTGTAGAAGTACGTCCAGCCACGGAGTTGTGATGGCGTAGGGTAAATTGGCAACGACATGGTACGGTTTTCGGTCCCCTTCCGACAGATCCGCCCGTGGCATTTTCACCGCATCTCCCTGAACTAGAAAGAATTTGTGCGAGAATCGTTCGAGCAAATTGGCCGATAAAAATGCGAAAAGGCGCCAATCCAATTCGATCGCGTGCACTTCCGCGCCGGCCGCCAGGAGCTGCTCCGTCAGCGTGCCGAGGCCGGGCCCCACTTCCACGACCCGATCGCCGGAGCCGACGGCCGCCAGAGCAACGCTCCGGCGAGCAACCGCACCATCGACGAGAAAGTTCTGCCCCAGCGCTTTAGAGGGTCGAATATTGAGGGATTGCAAGAGGTCAGCGACGGAGCCCATGAAGTTCAGCGGACGGCTAAATCGCGGCGTAAGGACCAAAACCCCCAGGAAGCAATGACTAATAAAACGATCGCAACGTGGCCGGCGCTGCTGGGCGTGCCGACCGTGAGCAGCCCATAGGAGACCGCGGGTGCCAGCACGCTGCGGATGCCGGTCAGCAGCAGATAGAGGGCCGTATAGGCCGGAAGATCCTTTAGCGGAACAACTTTTGTCAGCCACAGGCTGTGCAGGACATAGCTGCCGGCCATGGCGGCCCCCAGCAGTGAGGAGCCAACTGCAAGGGGCAGAAAGGAGCGGCTATCGAAATAAAGTAGAATGCCAAAAAAAAATAAAACGTTCACGATGAGCCGCGTAGCAATGATGTTGAGCCGATCGAAGAGGAAGGCGATGGGCTGTGTGCACAGAATACGGGCGATACAGGGAATGACCCAGGACAGGAGCAGTACGGAAGAATTGTTTAAATTCCACCCGTAGCGGCAATTGGCCAAATGCTCAACCCGCATGGGGATCAGCATTTGGTAGGCGAAACCCACAAGTGTGAAATAGAAGGACATCTTCGTGAAAAGCGGATTCCGAATAAAAAGTGCGAAATAACTCTCTCGGCAGCAGCTTTTTCCTGTCACTATCGGTTCCGATGGGATGGCGAAAAGGGCGAGAGAGCAGAGGAGGGCACAGCCGGCGGCGGCCAGCAGGACGGTGTGACTATTTTCGATGTTGCAATCCAAAACGATGCCGCTGTAGCGGCCGAAGGCGGTGCCCATTAGTGCCGTAAGAATGAGGCCGGGGGCCATACGGGCGCCCCGCCGGCCGGAAGCGTAATTGTCGGCATACACGCGAGACAGGAAGGCGCCTTCGGAGCGAAAAAATATGCCGGCGAAGGCAATAGATAATACGTAGAGGGTCAGCGAATGGGTGAAGGCGGCACAGGCAAAGCAGAGACCCGTGAAGACAAAGACAAGGGCACCGAGTCGGGCGGCCCGTACGCCGGTGGCCGCGAGGAGCCGAACGAGAAAGGGTGCCGTCAGGCCGCCGAACCAGACCAGACAGGAGAGCAATCCTCTGATGGCGAGCGGCGCATGGAAATAGCGGAGAGCGATCAGGAGAGAAACGGAAATAAAAACGGAGTCTAGCGCTCCCTGAAAACAGAGCCGCAAGCTGTCGAAGAGGCAGGTGCGATCCGCGATGCTCATGTGCCAGCGGGCCATAGCCTTCCTCACTCCGCCGGGGAGGAAACGGACACGCGCCGATGGGCCCCGTCCCAGACGACTTCGCCGTCGGAGAGGGCAAACAAAGTGAAATCCCGACCCATACCTACGTTGTTGCCGGCACGTACCTTGGTTCCTCTCTGCCGCATGAGGATGTTGCCGGCCCGCACCCGCTCGCCGCCGAATTTTTTCACGCCCAACCGTTGTCCTTTGCTGTCCCGACCATTTCGGGACGTACCCTGACCCTTTTTATGCGCCATTTGTTCCGCCCTCGATAGCTACAATCCCTATGGTGCTGAGCTCCTGCCGGTGCCCCCGCTTCTTGTGGGCTCCTTTGCGACGCAAACGCTTCATCACGAGGATTTTTTTGCCACGGCCGTTGGCCAGCAGCTTGGCCGTCACCTTTACGCCGGCCAACAGGGGTGTGCCCACCCTTGCCTCAGCGCCCTCGCCCAGCAACAGCACTTCATTTAGTTCGATGCTGTCGCCGACCGTCACCCCAGCAAAACGGTTGAGCTGCAAAATTTTTCCCTCTTCTACCCAAACTTGCGTTCCCTGTGTCCGAACCAGCGCCCTCATGGGAGCACTAGAAAGGCCCTCCGCCGACGGGCAAGATTTTTTTATGCGGGCGTTCTGAAATCCTCGTCGATTCGGAAACATACTGCGGTTGGCTTCCGACGGAGGATCGCGAAAGCTATGGCAGCACGGAAAACACCGAATAGATCATAGGGCATTCATCGCCAAGGCCAAAGATTGGCATTGGCAGTAAAATGGCTTGCCCTGGCGCAGGATATTCGTACAATGGCCACATGCCGGAGCGTCCCCATGGCAACTTGGCCGCGATGAAATTTGTGCCGCTCATCGTGGCCTTCTTTTTGATCACAATTGTCGTCCTATTCGGAATTTTCCGCATCCGAAGCCTCATCCGTCAATCGCAGAACAGGCACTTCATTGGGGAAGTTTTACTGTTGCAAGAATCTTTAAATCAGTACGCCTACCAGGCGGAACACACCGAGCCGACCTATCCGGCCCTCGGGAGAAAGCTCCCCAAAAAAAGTCGCCCCATGCGCATCGATGGGCAATGGAAAATTCGCCATTCCCGCGATGGCAAGAGTCGACCCGTGACGGATCTTGTCATAGAACATCCTAATCGGACTATGCGGGAGATGGAGCGGCTAGATGCGGCAATCGACGATGGGGATCTAGCCACTGGCCATTTTCGCATGATTGCTCCGGATGTGTATTCCCTGCAAATTCTTAGTGGGAATCCGACCAATGACGGAGGGCAAAAATCGCAGCCGGACGGGTCGGCCACAGCCCGCTAGTTCTCTCGTGCGGCCCCCTCCGGTACAATCCATCCGCCCGACGGAAAGATCCCCTGCGAGAGCTGTCGACTTTCCGGCGGATATTTTTCGAAATATTTTTGGAGAATTCTTCGGGCCACCGGTGCGGCTTCGCTGCCCCCGCCGTAGGAGTGTCCTTCGTAGGCTTCCCGCACCATGACCGTTATGGCCACTTGCGGCCTTTCGGCGGGGGCAAAGGCGGTAAACCAGGCCAAATGGCTGCTGAGCGGCCCGTCCCGTACTTGGGCAGTCCCCGTCTTGCCGGCCACGGCAATACCTTCCAGCCGACAGCGGCGGCCGGAACCGTAATCCACACAACCCACCATTCCTTCCAGCAGAGCACCGTAGCAGTCGTCGCTGAGCCCCAGCGGAAACAGGGACAAAATGATGGAATCGCGGCGCAAAATTGTCGGCCGCGTTCGTTCCCGTCGGGTCGCCAGGGATGCCGTTAGCGCGTTAATTTGTAGAGGAGTAACTAACAAATAGCCCTGTCCAATGGCCAAATTGGCCGTATCGCCGTCCGTCCAACGGCCGTAGCCGCGGGATCGTTTCCACTGGGGCGAAGGGACCAGGGAGCGGCCCGTTTCGTGGGGAAGCTCGATGCCGGTGGGTGTGCCGAAGCCTAGGCGCCGGATCTCATCGAGAAAATTTTTCAATGGAATGGAAAAGACATTGTCGACGAAGAAGCTGTTACAGCTCTTCGCCACTGCCAACTGGAACGGGAGCGGTCCTCGCTCGAAGTGATTAGAGCAGCGAATGATACGATTTCCCACGCGCGTCCTACCTTCGCAGGGATGGACAGTGTCCCGGTTCACTACTCCGAAGCGGAGTAGTGCTTCCAGGCAAACCAATTTGAACACCGAACCGGGCGGATAGAGTCCCTGAATGGCCTGATTGGCCCAGACGCCCTGCGCTGTGAGTTGTTCGTAGGTTTTTTGAGAAATACTGGGCGTAAGGATATTGGGATCGTAGGAGGGTCCATTGGCCATGGCAAGGACTTCGCCGGTCCACACATCGCTGAGGACAGCGCAGCCAATTTCTTCACCCAGTGCATCTTCTGCTATTCGCTGCAAATCTAGATCAAGGGACAGGTAGAGGTCCCTTCCGGGCTCCAAAGGGCTGGAATGTAGTACTTTTTCCCGCTGTCCGGACGGATCCACCAAAAGGATCTCATCTCCGTCCTTCCCGCGAAGAATCAAATCCATGGCTTCCTCAATCCCGGCCCTACCGACTAGCGTCCTTTCGCTAAAGGTGCGAAATTGCCCGCCGTCGGGCACTACGGGGGCCGGCGCCGCGTAGCCGAGGACGTGGGCGCCGCAGGGGCCGTTGGGATAGACGCGGGACGTGCGGGTAAGCAGCTGCAGACGGCAATTGGGCGGAAGTCGTTCCACAAGAGCGGCAAAGGTTTCCCATGGAAGATCGTCGGCGAGGAAAAAGGGCAGCAGCGGTTGCCGCTGGAAGTGGCGATCGAGGGCGATCCGGTCCACCGCAACTGGGACCGGCAGCAGATGGCGAACGCCGTCCAAATACTTCCCAATGACTGCCATTCGCGCTAAAGAGCGTTCTTCTTCTGGTACAAAGCTAAGGCCGGCCTCTCGCAATTCGCACACACGGGACCGGTAGGCAGCGGCAAACTCCTCCCGTAGCTCTTGCAGGTAGATCGCCAGTACAAAGCGGGGCCGATTTCCGGCTAGCAAATTTCCGTTGCGATCGTAGATGTTCCCCCGCGGTGCCGGCTGTAAAACTCGCCGATGGCTTTGGCGGCGGCCAAGTTCTGTAAATTTAGCATGTTGAATAACTTGTCGAAAAAACAAACCGCCGCCGAGGTACAAGAAAATGGGAAAAAGGATCCAACGCAGGTTCCACAGCCGCTCCTCCGACCTGTCTTCCTCTACCGCCACGGTCCGCTATTGCTTTTGCGTTAGAGGCTATTTTTTGCGACGCAAAAACGCCCATCGCAAAAGGCTGCCGCAGAAGATTTTTTACAAAAGCTGATAGTATTTAGCGGCGCGGTAGGACGGATCCGCGGCAAGGCAGTAAAAAATATAGCTGAAGAGCGAGCGCCAGGATAAGGAACGCGGGACTTTGCAGGTAGAGGGCAAAGGGATAGAGTACCCCAAGGAAGCAAAATAGATCCTCTTTCCAATGGTTTCGCTGCCTATTGCGACAGTGGGGAAGAAGGGAGAAAATTCCATGAAAAGCACTGAACAGCAGAATAATGGCTCCTCCGACGCCCTCTAGGAGCCGTCCCATCGGGAGTAGCCAGGGAAGCGGCGAGAGCGCTACCAATCGGACCGCCGTCCAAGTCCTACGGCGCAGCAGAAATTCCTGCCGCAGGCAGCCATCGAATGGTGCCAGGCCATACAGGAGCAGAATGGCAAAGAGGGCCAGCACCGACCTGAATTTGGGAAATGCCGGAAAAATTTGCGCCCAAAAGGCCAGCAGGAGAACGGCTAGGGCAGGCGAAAGGAAAACGGCACCGGTCCGATGGCAGTCCTCAGAGACGTGGCCCCGCAGAACGGCAAGGGGCGCAAGAGCCAGGGCCGCAGCAGTAAAAAGCAGAAAAAGCGACAGCCGGCTCATAGGATGGCAAGGACCGCCGTTGCGGTGGACAGGAAGAAGAGCTGTGGCACGGCCTCAAAAGCGCAAATTCTCCGAACGCAATCGCAAGCAAATGCTAGCGAATCCTGGGGCAATCTGCGTAGAGGAAAGTCCAAAATCGACCAGCGGAGCATGTAGAAGAGGGTGGAGAATCGCGACACGGTCGCCATCATGGACGCCCGCGAATGGCTGTCAATCGTTGTGGCAGCAGGGCTCGGCTACATTTTCGGCAATTCTGCCGACCGGTCCCTTGGGGCCGCGGGAAAATTTTCAGAATTTGTATTTCACTCGCAGGGAGCCGCTTACACTCTTCTGTATGCCGGTGGAGCCGTGGAGGGCGAGGTCGATGGCGGCGGCGGCGGCGGCGGTGGGCCGGTAGGAGAGGCCCAGCTCGCCGGCCGTGGAACCGCCCTTCAACGAAGGTTGCGGAATTTCCAGCCCGCCCGCGCTGCCGCGGGCCGTGCCGGCGAATT
>JAIRMB010000073.1 GCA_031258995.1 Puniceicoccales bacterium | reverse complement strand
TGGAAGTGCGCCAGGAACATTTGACCGGTTCTTGCGCTATGGTGTCGGTGCTCAGTGCTATCCAAAACGATCATCCGAAAGTATTTCTGGCCATGCTGCGAGAAATGTTTCGCTATGGCTGCGTTACGCTTTTTGCGAGCCACCTTGTCCCACCATCAACGATGCAAGTAGCGATAAGCACGCGCGGATCCCTTTCCGCCGATGCCGAACCGCATGTTTTTCTTCAACGGGCGCTCATTGCTACCATCGCAGATGGCCAAATGCATCTTGGATACAAGCAAGACAAACGAATAGCAAATCTTTTCATGCACGTGTCCGTGTTAAACCAATACATAGCAGTCATAGGCGAAATAAGGCCCGTTGTGCGTTACGATGCTACAAAACAAATTAAAAACGAACGATTTGGAAGTCTAGTAAGGTATGGTGCTTATGATGTATCTTTTTCTCAAGGGCAGGAAGCCGAGAGTTGGGAATTAATTTCCTCAATTATAGATGGGGCAATTCCCACATTAACTACTACTGATACTGCCGCTGTTGCGATCCAATCTGCAATGAAAGAAGTTTGCGTGTTGTTGGAGCAACTAGACGGCACAGTGTCTGGAGGACATACCATATCAGTGGCGCAATCCATATTAGGCAAACCGCCGAGCCGGATGAAAATACGGGAAGACTTCGCTCACGCTAACAGTGCTTTAAAATTTTTCCTTTCCGTTATGGCGCATTCTAAATTTGCAGGCGAAAAGAAAATTCTCATTTCCGGTGATATGCATGGGTATACACTATGTCCGATGCTGTCTACCGTCGTTATGGCTGCCATCGAAGCAATAAGGAGAACAAACAACATAGAATCAGGCATTGCCGAAATTGTGAAATGGGCGCAGAACAACCCTGAGCGGCCTATACCGCTCATAGACCCAGGCTGGGAGCATTATCTGAGCGTCGGCGTTCTTTGGCAAGGGAGAAGGCTGGAAATATGCGCCCAAAAGTGCGATGGGACGCTTGTTTTTCCGTTTGGGAACGACTTCGCAGAATGGACGGAAGATCCGCGCCGCGATGAAGCGCCCTATTTGGGATCGTTTTTGAAACAACTCGCTGCATACAAACTCGAAGATTCCCGGCCTTGACAGCAGTGGAATTCAGGATAGCACTGTTCGGTAATCATGAATGCAATGCTGCCAATCAAAATAGCGAGAAACTATAGCTTTTTGCACGCCTTGGTGACGACAGGCACGTGTGGGTGCAGCGCAAGGGGTCCAACGAGCCGGAGGGCCCCTATGGCATTGACGCGGTGACGGAACGATTTCCCTTTTTGATTGAAAAAGAAAACTTTCCGGCGTGGGCCACTATCGTCTGTCTTTTGGTGTTTCACGGCAGTTTCATGCCGTTTGTTCAAAATGAGTCTATCCGTAGCTTTAGGGATCAGGAGAAGGGGAAGATTTCCGACGAGACGCTGGCAAAGATATGCCTGCCGTACCCATTTACGGAAAATGGCGTAGGCAAGTTTGTTTTTTTTGCTACGGCGGTCATTTTGGGCGGTAGGCTGTACGCAATTACGGGGCCCCTACCCCACGATCCTGATGTTGCATATAACGCGCTCCTGATAGAGAATTGGCACGGAAGCCCTCCGCCGGAGGAAGACGTGGCCGACAAATTGCCCTCCAAGACCGAAGGGGCACCTGCCAATTCGCGCAAGGCGCCGAAGACGCCGAGGGCTGACAGTACTAGGGGAACTGCCACCCCTGCCGCGAATGGAAAGTGCGACGTGGCATAGGCTGCTTTGGCAACAATATCCAAGCGATGGCCCGCAGGGCGGAGGGTCGGCGATCGAAAAATGGCAAGTCGGTCGTAATTCGGCATGGGCCAGGACCTTCGATGGAAGGGGCTCGCATTTTGGTTGTCTCGGCGGCGGAAATGGGGAACCTGGCGCACCGTGATGGCCGGCGAACTGGATGCGGAGCTGCCTCTCCGCTCGCTCGAAGAGCAGCTCGTTGAGCTGCGGCGCAAGTCCGAAGGGTCGCACGTGGACGTGGCCAAGGAAATCGCTGCCATCGAATTCAAAATTGCCGTCCTGCGGCAGGAAATTTATCGGAATTTGGGAATCTGGGACCGTATTCGGCTGGCCCGCCACCCGCAGCGGCCCTACGCCCTCGACTACATCGGCCGCATTTTTAGCGACTTTCAAGAAATTCACGGCGATAGACACTTTGGCGACGACGCGGCCATGGTCTGTGGGCCGGCTCTCCTGGAGGGAATGCCAGTCATGGTGCTGGGTCAGCAGAAGGGCCGCAACGTGAAGGAAAACATTCGGCGCAATTTTGGCTGTCCGCAGCCCGAGGGATATCGTAAGGCGCTCCGAGCCATGAAATTGGCCGAAAAATTTTCTCTTCCCCTGGTCACTCTGATCGACAGCGCCGGAGCTTACCCGGGCATCAGTTCCGAAGAGCGGCACATGGGGGAGGCCATTGCCGTCAATTTGCGGGAAATGAGTACGTTGAAAATTCCTACGGTGGGAGTTGTGATCGGCGAGGGAGGTTCCGGCGGGGCGTTGGCTATCGGCGTGGTGGATCGGCTGCTTATTTTGGAGAATGCCTACTATTCCGTCATTTCTCCGGAAGGCTGCGCCGCCATTCTCTGGAAGGACCGCTCCAAGGCCATGCAGGCAGCGGAAGCCCTTCGCCTGGAAGCGAAAACGCTCGTAGAATTCGGAGTTGCCGAAGAAATCATCCCGGAACCGCTCGGTGGAGCCCACTTGGACTATGATGGGGCAGCCGAGGCACTGAAAAAGGCTCTCCTACGGCACCTGGAAGAAGTTCGTTGCGACAAGAATTTTCTCTCCCATCGCTATACGAAATACCGCTCCATGGGGGCCTACGACGGGAGTGGGCACAGCATGCCGTAGGGATCTTCCATTTGGACCAACTTTCCCTTTGAAATTGCACTCCAAATGGAAGCAGAAGTCGCCGATCTGGCTGGGCTGCTGTGGCCATTCCTCACACGCGTGTGCGGGGTCGTCCGCGCCGTTCGCCTTATTTATTTTGGCTTGCCGAACGGGCCGTTTCCACTAACAGCCACTGCACAGATGATAACACGGCCTCCGTGGGATGTGCTTGTTTTTGGCGGAGAGTGCTACTTCGACGCTGCGGTAGAAAAATTCACCGACGACCGGACGACGCGGACCATAATTTTGGAAAATAGTCAAACTCTTCGAAAACGTCTTAGAGCGAAACCGTGGGCCATAGTCATTTTTGCCGTATTTTCTTTGCTAAGCGGAGGCGTACTTACGGTAGTAGCTTTGGTCCTGCGATGCTCCAAGACAAGCAAGCGGGCGGCTTCCATTGAAGCGTGGGGCCATTCCCCTAAGGGGGTTTCCAGTGATCCGCTGCTGGCTTTCATTTTTTCCATGGTGCCGGCCGCAAGCAGAGGAAAATTGCCGCCGCTGGGCGACGACGTTCGTTTCGACCCAATAGTTTTCCCGGGCATGGCGGTGGGACTGCCGGAGAAATTTTGCACTGGAGACGTTTATAGCGAAAAATTTTGCGATGAGCTTTTTGCGGCAAAGGTGCGGAACGTGTTCGATCGTTTAAAAATCCACGACGAGACAATTTGGGATTCCTCCAGAAATAGGGAAACCTCCATAAAAGAGTACGCCATTTACAAGCTTGAGTCTCTTCCCATTGCACTCTCCGAGGAAAAAAATATTCCGGGAACCTCGCTTGTCGTCCAATGCGGATGCCATGGAAATGACGTCCGTTTGGCGCTTAAATCTCTCAATGACTTGATCGGACCCTTTAAAGGGGAAGACCTGAAATCATTTAGTTTCGAAGGGACTCCACCGACACAGGAGGAATGGAATCAAACGCTCGCTGCGATAGACGCGGTACGTGAGGATTTTCGCAGGATGATCATCTTGGGCGCTCGACAAAAATTTCCCCACGAGGACAGAGACATCACACCGCAGGATCGGCAGAATTACGTTGCAGCCGTAAATGCCTATCTCGCGAAATAGGGGCCGCCACCGAATACGTTAGGGGTAAGTTGAGCTTATTTGTTTGTGAGTGGCATTTTGGGAAATATGTCCTGCGGATACGGCTGACGGAACTGGGGAAAAGAGGCGGCAAAGGCGATCATGGAGGCATTGTCGCCACAGTAGCGCTTCGGTGCCGCGAGGAGCGGCAGGCCGTTTTCTTCTGCCAATCGGGCCATCTCTCCGCGTAAGAGGGAGTTCTGCGAAACACCGCCGGAGAGACCAAGGCTTTTGGCCGGAAATAGGCGCAGCCCGTGGTCGACTTTGCCCACGAGAGCTTCCACAACGGCCCACTGATAGCTGGCGCCAAGGTCTGCCCGCCGTTTTTGAATTTCTTCCGGTGACATTTTTGCGAGTCGGTAGCGGAGAGAGGTCTTTAGGCCAGAAAAGCTGAACTTCATGATGGATGGCGGGAAGGCCCGCGGGAAAGGGAATGCGTGCCGGTCGCCGGTCCTGGCCAGCCGTTCGATTTCCACGCCGCCCGGATAGGGCAGCCCCAGCATTTTTGCGCCCTTGTCCAGCGCTTCCCCGGCCGCATCGTCTACGGTTTTTGCGAGGAGGTTCAGCGACAGGTCCGATCCGATGGAAAGGAGCATGCTATTGCCGCCGGACACGAGGAGGCCCAGGTGGGGAAGCAGAGGTTCCAGGTCCCCGGCGCGGGGACAGGGGCCCAGTGAGAGAAAGGCGGAGAGTATGTGCCCATGCAGGTGATTTACGCCGAAGACCTCGCGATCGAGCAGGATCCCCAGCGAGCGGGCGGCGGCAAAGCCCATGGCGAGGCCGCCGGCGAGGCCGGGCCCGACGGTAACGGCGATGGCGTCCGGTTCCTCCGGACAGGTTTCCCGCCAGCGGTTCAGCAATTGGGGAAACCGCTCCAAGTGCTCCCGGACGGCCAGTTCCGGCACTACTCCGCCGAAAGGCCTGTGGCGGAGAACCTGGGAAGAAATTTCCTCAAACGGGAAGCCCCGTTCGCTGTCCCAAAATGCCACGGCCGTATCGTCGCAGGAACTCTCTAAGGCCAAAATTTTCACGATTCCCCTTGACTAGCCGTGGCGGGACCGTTGCGTGGTCAGCGCGCGGTTTGTGCGCACGGTTACCTAGTGAAGACCCATCGCCATGTCTAGAATTTGTGTCATTACGGGGAAGCGTCCCGTCAAGGGATCTTCCATTACCCGCAAAGGGCAGTCCATCAAAAGCGGCGGCATCGGAACCCACGTGGTGAAGGTGACCACTCGCCGTTTCCGCCCCAATGTCCAACGGGTCCGAGCCCTTCTGCCCAGCGGCGAGGTGCGCCGCATTTGGGCCTCCGTGAAGGCGCTCAAGGCTGGCAAGGTAGTAAAGGCGCCTCAGTTTTAGCTGTTCTCTGTGAGCGAGATATGCTTTTCGTGGCGGAGATTAGGGCAGAAAGTTGTTTCCTCCGTTGACAACCATACGGTCTCTAGTAGATCCTTAGCCATGGTCGGAAAGATTTGCATATTCCTGGGCACTGTCTTTTTGGCGGGCTGCTCGACGGTTCCCGTTGGGCCCTCTCCCGAAGAAACGATCGCGTGCAACGAATGCGCCGATTCCCCCTATTTCCGCTCCCAGTGCTGCTACTACGGCCGAAAGGATCTGGTTGGGCGGGTGTATTTCGATTTCGACGGCGCAAAAATGTCCGACGGGGACCGGCAGGCCCTGAAGTCCGTCGCCGCGGAGCTTAATGCCTATCCGGAGCGGGGTGTCCTATTAATGGGCTTTTGCGACGGAAAAGGGAAGGAGGACTACAATATTTCTCTGTGCCAGAAGCGAATCGAGGCCGTTGCCGAGGCGTTGCAGGCAGAGGGCGTTGCCGCAGGCCGCTTGAAGGGCGATCCGAAGGGGACCGTGGAAGGTTTGGCTTCTCGGGGGCAGATCCAGTTGGATCGGCGGGTAGACATTCTATTTCGCTAAACGATAGGAAGTAGTCTGGCGAGTGTAGGCGTTCGAATGAACGCGGGTGAAAATTTGATTAATTGAGTATCTGCCGTTCGAAAAGGCTTGCCTTTTCCGGGTCCATCCGCAAGCAGAGCCCGGGTTGTGCGTTGAGTTTCGGCGCCATGCCCGGAAGATAGGAGGGATGGACATGTCAGCTATAGCAACTCAGCCATTTAAGGTGCAACTTGAGAGTGTCGATGCGGAAGTGGTGCGCCTGGAAGATCGCATGGAGCCGTTTCTTCTGAAAGGGGTGGAGCCCCCGGCCATCTACGCAAGGCGCTATGAATTGGTGACGCAGGCGAAAAGTGCCCTGCTTACCGTTACGGCGACGATAGCTCCGCTTTTGCAGACGCGGCCGGATTGCCTTACATTACCGTCCGTGGTTAGTCTGGCAGCGGCCGTTGGTGTGTATTTACTGGCGGGTGATGTGGCCGTCCGCACGGCTATGTACGGCAGAGTGCAGCAGGCGCTCGATGCCGTCCAAGAGGAAGCGAAAGCCTTCGGCGTCTCCCTGCAAAGGCTGCACAACGCCGAGGCTCTCCTCGTCGAAAATCGTGCGAGTAGGGAAGCGGCGGAAGGGCGCTTGGCAGATGCGCGGGCTTCGGCGGAGACGACGGTCGCGCAGGCGCAAAGTGAACTGAAGAAGGCTGAGGCAGCCGCGAGGAAGAGAGAGGCGGACGCCCGCGAAAGGGAATCGCAGGCTAACGAATGGGCGGCCTGAAGAAGGGCTAAGTTTGAGAGCATGAGTTATTTAGGCAGATTTTTCTGTGGCGTTGGCGAGGAACAGCCGGCCGGAGGGGGTGCATAATGAGTGCCGTTCGTCCTTCCCGACCTGGCCGTGGGCCTCGCGTCGTCGATCTGGACACGGGGGAGGAATTGGTGCCGGTTTCTGTTTCTCCCGCTGCCGCCGGTCCCGTTTTCTACGGCGCAGATGAGGCTGCTACGGTTGCCATGTGCCTGATGGTGCGATATCCAAAGGCTGCCCCATTGATTCAGGGCTGGGTGGAAACTGCGAGGAGGAGTGGGCGGACTCGTTCGGAAACGGAATTTGAGGTCGGTCGTTTGGCGGAGGCGGAGACAGAGCGGATTCTTGGAAGGTCGGCTCGGGCCTTTTCTCTGCAAAGGGAGGCGGAACCGGCCTTTGCGGCTATGCCTTCAGCCGTGGCTGCGGTAGGTGGGCGAAATATCGATCGCGATTTTGCGCCACCGCCCCGGAAAGAGGAAGAGGCGGTTCTGTCCTTTCCCGCCTTCGCCGATGGCGACGGCGGCGACATTCCAATTCCGGACGCCGTGGCCGCTCGGGTCGCTGCGGCTCAAGTCCGCCTTACCGAAGCACAGGCCGAGAGAAGGGCGGCTGAGCTCCGGCTGGCGGGTGCGCGGAGGGAAGCTGCGGAGCTTCGTGCGCGGACGGATGCCGAAGTGGCAGCCGCGGATGCCGAGATAGCGGTGATAGACGAAAGGACGAGGGGAACCCAAGAAAGGGCAGACCGCCGTACCGCAGAGCTTGCCGTACGGCAAAGCACTGGAATCGATGATGTGCCCACGCAAACGGAAGCGCGGCAGCCGCAGGGGGCGGCGAGCCGGAGCTGCTCGGTGGCCTAATGGCGGGAGGATGGTGCGATGTCTACCCTTAGTGCGTTGATTCAGACCTTTTCTTGCTGGCAAGAGACATTGGAAGCGGAAATGGCCCGACTAAAGTCCATGGCGGAAAGGCCGAGCGGTACCGTCGGATGTTTTCTCAAACGGTACGAACTGGAGGTAAAGTGCAGCACTGGCCTGTCCCACATATTGGGCGTACTTACGGCGGAGCCGTTCATGCCTAAGTACGCGCGCTGTGAAATTCGCGCGCTGGAGCCTTTGCAGCGCACCTATTTAAAAGTGTTCGGCATGATATTCCACCGCCAGCCTTCCGATGAATCGGAGTCGACATGGTTGGAGGTACTTGCGATATTGGAAGATGCAAAAACGGAGGTTTCCGATCCCAACTTTACACCTGTGGAGTGTCCCGACCCTCCTAGCGCGGAGAAGATCCGAGAGGCGAACGCTTCCTTCGCCGAGATACATGCTGAAAACGAGGCGTATGAGTGTCGGAGGGCGGAAGAGCGAAAGAAGAAAGATGCGGAGCTTTGGACCCAATCGAAAGACTCGGCGGCAGATGGTACAGGGATAGGGGTGGAAGCGTCGCTGGGAAAGATAGGGGCGATGGAGGAAAGGACGGATCGCCTTCGCAAAGAGACGATGGAAGCGATGACCCCTTACGTTGTGAGGTTTTTTCGCGCCATTCGGGATGGCTTCGTCGCCATTGGGGTGGCCATTCGCTCTTTCTTCCAGTGGCTGGGCTGGAATTTGGGCCTGTGCGCACGGGAAGAGCAAAAGAAAGAAGAACAAAGCAAGCAGGTCAAAGGTTCGAGTGCCAAATAGGCGGTACGCAGGAATGTTTTAGGAGGAGAAAGCTATGTCCCTGGTTTCATGTGCCGGCTTCGGCCCCACCGATCTAAGATGGGTGGGAGGTTTTTCCGATATGGATTTCGCCGAGCAGGAGGATAAGATGTGCGCCCGCTTGGAAGCGTGCTCCGGCAATCCCGACGCGACGGCGGTGCTGAACAAAAAACTCTGTGAGCTGTGGCGCATGCGGGATGGGGTCCGTGTTTTTCAAACCATGAGGACCGTTGCCGAGCAAAGTGGCTTTTCGTCAGTCGAATGCCTAGCGGAACTTTCATGCCTATTCGCCGCAAGTGACGAAGGAACCAAAGAATTCGCCTGGCGCGGCCTACTGGCAGTGCTCGATAGGGTCGCGGAAGAAACCGGACTGCTTAGCTGCCAAATGCAGGAACTGGAGGCTGCAAAAATCGCCAGAACGGAAGCGCAGGGGGAATACGAAGTGGCGCTTAAAGAACGGGCCGACGCGGAGGCGCGGTCGGTCGATGTGAGGGCGCGGCTACGGGCTACCGCGGTGGAAAGGGAGGCTCGTTTTGTGCACAAGAGCGGAATGGCTTGCCGCCCCGAGCATTTGCTGGGAGCGGCGGATAGTAGCTGTTCCGTGGCCTAGGGCAGACGATTGCCAGCGACCGCGGCAGGCGGTGCTGGACCGTTGCGCTTTTAGGAAAGTTCGTTGACAGGCCGGCGGCGAGGGGCAGCAGTGGCCCTACCTCCATGTGGGAAATTCTACTGATCTTTTTTCTTCAACTGGGGTTTTCTTTCGTTGCCTCCATGCTGGATGGCGTCCTTGTTGGGGCATCGGTGGCGGAGGTGGAGGCCCTGAAGAGACGTTCGCCGCGACTGGGCGCTATTTTTGAGCGCTATCAGGCCCACACGGACCGGACCCTGTCAGCCATTTTGGCCATCGATACCGGTGCAACCACCATTGGTTCCGTCATGCTCGGTTCTCTATTGGAAATTCACTACGGCACGAAGTGGGTTTTGCCGGCCTCCATCGCCGCATCCATCCTCGGCTATGTGCTCGCCGACATTCTTCCCAAAGTATTAGGTATTTGCTATCGACGTCACATTCTCTATTGGTCCGTCTATCCCATCCGCATCGTCTGCTGGACGATGGCCCCCATCGCCTACCTCTGTTCTCTGGTCATTGGCGTATTTCTCCCTAAGAAAAAGTTCGGTTCTTCCCTCAGCGACGAAACCCTCATTTTGACCGCGCAGAGGGGCGTGCAGGAGGGGGTATTTAGCTCCATAGAAGGGAAAATGGTGGAGCATACCCTCACCCTCGACGACGTGTCCGTAGAGACGATTACGCAAAAAAAGATTTTCTTCGTCGGTGCGCGACAGACCGTCGGGGAAATTTTTCGCAAGTACCCGGAGATCCCCTACGGCCGTGTCCTGGTGCACGACGGCGAACGGGACCATTTCATTGGCACGGTTTCTCGGCGGGAGCTGCTGCGTTCCCTGGCCGCCGGCGCACATGATAAATCGGTAAAGAAATTGGTCCGCAATGTGGTCCGCATTCCCCGGGACGCAAAAATTTCCAGCGCCCTGGAGCTACTTCTGCAACACTTCCAACAGATCGCCCTTGTCGAGGGAGAAAACGGGCAACCCGTCGGAGTTCTCACCCTCGAAGACATTTTTGAGTACATCATCGGCCGGGATATTATCGACTACGATGACCTGTCCAGCGGCTCGCGGGACGACGCCCGCAAATTGCGCCTCTTGCAGAAGAGGCGCGGCACGGACGTTCCCGGAGGCTGTTGCGGAGGTACGGCGGCGCCGAAGCAGTAAAAGTTCGGTTGGGCGGACATTTTGTGAAGTTTTGGTAAAATTTTCTCGCAAAAGCATTTCACGGCGAGTAGATAGCCCTATGGTCGCAACATCAGTTGATTTGGCCGCGTCCAAGGGGGCCGCGGCACCATCAGGCTCATTGCCGTTCCAAATGCCGACAGTGCAAGCTAACGCAGCTTCTACGGCGAAAGCGCAAGAGCCGGCAAGGGGGGCGAGGCGTTTCAGAGGCTTGGCCGGTGACCCGCTCGCCGAAGCGCGACAGCGGAGGGAGACCCCTTTCGGCGTCCGCCCGTCAAAGGAGGAGGAAGAGATAATCGTCGAGGCAGGGAAGGGAAAGTTCGTTTTTCCCGCTCGGCTCCCCAATCCCAAAATCGGGAGAATCCGACGGACGGGGAAATACTATAATCAAGAAATTCTCGAGCAATTGGCCGCTAAAATCGGGCCGGACGCAGTCGTGGTAGATGCGAATGCGGGATTCGGAAACGAGACTGTTTTTTTTGCCGTTGAGGCGCAAGCCAAGAAAATTTACGCCTTCGAGGGGGATCAGCAGGAGGGCGAGCTATTGAAGAAAAATATTGAACTTAACGAATTAGGAGGGAAAGTTATCTTGCATCCCTACGCCATTAGCGATAGCGAGAAGATGTTGGATGCTTGGAGGAGAATACCTACCGCTTTTCAGCGCCATCCGGGCGGGAAGGACACTGTGCCGGCAAAGCCACTGGATGCATTTTCTTTTGAAGATGTAGATACGATTGCTCTCCTACGAATTGGAGGACGGCACGCCGCGAAGGACGCGGTAGACGGCGCCAAGGCCACTTTGGCTAAGAGTAAATTCGTATACGTGGACGTCGAAGGTCGCGATAGAACTGCCGCAGGAGAAGAATTGGAAAAATACGGCTTTACTCCCGTGGAAATTGATGGCAGAGGACGGCTCTACATGAATCAAAAGATTCAGGATTAAAACGATATCGCGCAGAATCCAGGATGGGAAAAGAACCAAGTCTGACAGTCGCAGCGATAGAAAAGGTCGCCTAGCCGATGGCGGCGTAGGCTTCTTCGGGGGAGATGATGGCGGCGGCCACCTTCCTCTCCGCACAGTCCCTCAGGGAAGGGACTATGCGGTTGGAGAGGCCTTTTAGAAAATCTTCGTCGGACCCGGAAAAATTCGACGGTAGCCATTCGTAGATGGCCGTTTGGCCTCGATAGCCGCTTTGGCCGCAGTGCTCACAGCCTACGGGGCGGAAAGGCCTACCCGTTCTAGCGAAGAGTTCCTTCAATTTTCCCTCGTGGGGCTGCCGACAGTGTCCACAGAGGCAACGGACAAGCCGCTGGGCCAGTACCCCACGCAGTACGGCTCGAATGAGGTAGAGAGGGATCCCCAGCTCCCGTAGGCGGGGAATCGCGCCGGCCGCGTCTCGGCAATGGAGTGTGCTGCAGACGAAATGACCCGTTAGGGCCGCCTGAATGGCTACGGCCGCCGTCCCTTCGTCGCGAATTTCTCCTACAAAGAGCACGTTAGGCGACTGTCGCAGGACGGACCGGAGTGCGTCGGCGAAGGAAAGCCCATGGGCGCCGCTTACCTGCACGGAGCTGATCCCGTCGACGGCGTACTCCACCGGGTCCTCGACGGTGATGATCTTCCGGCTGCCGTCATTGAGCCCAGCCAGGAGGGCGTGGACGGTGGTGGATTTGCCACAGCCGGTAGGACCGGTCAGCAGGAGAAGCCCATCTGGACCCCGCACCGTCGCCGTCAGTTCCGCCGCCGTTTTTTCATCGAAGCCCAACTCGTCAAGGGAGGGCGGCACGGCAAAACTCATCAAAATGCGAAGAACGGCTCCCTCTCCGTGGGAAAAAGGCACGAGGGAAACCCGGATATCCCGCCGCTTTCCGGTTTCGGCGAAGGCCCATTTGCCGTCCTGGGGCAGCTGGCCGCAGTCCACCGGAATATTGGATAAAATTTTCAGACGTTGGAGCAGGGCGCCGTGGAGGCCCTTTTCTAGCTCTTTGAACTGCCGTAGCCTACCGTCCAAGCGAAAGCGGATCAGACTGTCCCCCTCCCGCGGCTCGATGTGCACGTCCGAGGCATCGGCATCGATGGCGGCGGCCACTATTCCCCGGAGTAGCCGGTCCATCTGTCCGCAGCCGCCATTTTCCATGGAATTGTTCTTCCGGCAGCTAGCGTTCGCTGCCGCCACGGCCAAAGCGCAATTCCGTACCGGCCAGAAGCCGCCGCAGATTGGGCAGATGCCGCAGGAAGATGAAGAGGGCCATGGCCACGGTAACCGCGCAGGCGAAAAGGGAATAGCCGAAAAGGTAGGTGCAGAGGGGTACCATGAGGGCGAAGGCTAGGGAAGCGAGAGAAACGAAGCGACCGGCCCAGAAGACCATCATCCAGGTGAGGAGGGCCAGCGGGAGTACATTAGCCATTGTAGCACCGCAGCCACCGATAGCTACCGCTACGCCCTTCCCGCCGCGAAAGCGCAAAAAAGGGGAAAACATGTGGCCGAGGAGCGCGCCAAGGAGCCCCAGGAGGCCGAGCCGTTGCCCTATCGCACCTCTCACCGCAAAAATGGGCCAGCCAGCGGCCAGATAGCCTTTGGCTATGTCCAAGGCCAGCACGACGGCTCCGGGCAGGGAGCCAACGGTCCGTTTCACGTTGGTGGCGCCAATATTACCGCTTCCGACGGACAGAATGTGCACCCCGCAGACTCTGGCTACGAGATAGCCGAATGGGATCGCGCCCAAAAAATAGCCCACCGCCGGGGCAAGGACATAGAAGAACGCGCTACCCACCACGGCCCCAGGATTGTAGCAGCTGCCGCAGAAGCAAGCAATTATCCGCTTCGCCATTGACGTCTCGGCGACAAAAATTCATCCATGGGAGTGCGCCGTGGATCCCCAACTTCGACAACTGCTCCTTTACCAGGACTACGATTTGCGGCTAATGGAGTTAGAGAAGCGGGCGGAGCGGCTAGGACGGGAAAAGGTCGAGCTGGAAAGCCGGCGCGTTGCGGCGCTGACGGAGAGAGAAAGGTGCCGGACAGATCAATTGGAGACGCAAAAAAGTTTACGGCTGGCCGAGCTGGCCCTGCGGGAAGCGGAACGCAAACTGCGCGAGTTAGATCGGCGGCCGATAGCCAATGCGTCCCAGGCAAATGCGTTGGAGGCGGAGCGGGTGGCGCTTACGGCGAGGCAGGCGAAGGCGGAGGAGGAATGGCTGGCGGCCATGGAGCGCTGCGAGGCGGGTGAGCGGGCTCTGGAACGGCAGAAAACGGCGTTGGAAACGCTGGAGCGGTCCCTGGGGAAGCGGCAGGAAGAATTGCAGGCCAATGACATTGAACTGGATGGAGACCGGAAGGCGGTCCTGGGGATGCTGGATCATTTGCGCGACGGCGTCGGAAAAAATTGGCTGGCCGCCTACGAGTCCATCCGCCGATCACCACTGCCTCCGCCCTACGTCTGCCGGCTGGAGGGATTGAAGTGCTCCGGCTGCCACATGCACATGGCGGCCAACGCCATGGACAGCAGCAATTCGGACCTCCGCCGCTGCGAATTTTGCAACCGCCTCATCTACCGGGACAGCCCCGAAGAGGGCAAGGAGGATGAGATCTAAAAGCTGTTAGCCCTATTGGGGGCACCATGCCTGCCGCTTTTCTTGGAAATTGTTGTGTTTTTGCTCTTTGCATATGGTCCCCTGGATTCCTGCCGCATTGGCCCATGGCGGATTTAATAGGAATGGCGAACGGGACCGCTGCAGCCGGCATTTCCGCAGGATCTACTGAAAAAAATTGAATTCATCGTCATCTTCACGGGATTCAGACTCCGTAATGGGAGGCGGAGGCAAATCTATGAAATCAAATGCGGAACCTGTCGATTCGGACTCAGCATCTGGTACGAGGACTGAACTGGCAGGATTTGGGTTGCTCCAGGTTTGCATTAGATCCGCCGCGCGTTGTCTTGCGTGCCGAAATGACGATAACAAGGGAGTAGCGCCTAATGAATGTATCTCCATCGATTCAAATAATGCTCTTGTCATTCGTGCGAGAGTAGTTTTCGCTTCGGAGGAAAGGGCATTGTATTCTTTGCCATTAAGGTATTCAATTTCATGCCCGGCAATAGCCCTATTCCCCACACTTCCTACATCTTCGCCTGCTAGTAGTGCGACCATTTCGCCGTCGCTTACAAAGTCTAGCATTTCCTCAGAAATAGGAAGTCTAAATTTTGATTTGTATTCAGGCAACATGTTTACTAATTCGCACAAATTAAGCCACATCGCATTAAATGCTTTAATTGCAGCGGGAATGTGCGAGAAATTCTGCACGGTGCTCCAATCCACCGTGGGCTGAAGCGCCGCATTTTGGAGTACTGCTTCCCCCCAGGAAAGCAAATCTGTAGAGCAATCACGGCAACGGAACTCTGGCAGTTCAATCTCCGGTTGTTTTTCTAGAATTATTGCACACAGCTCAATGACGACTGGCCGAATTAAATAATTACCTCTAAGGGCATTCGCTTTGTTAAGATCTTCTTCAAATGTGGCGTCTCCGCCACATGTAATTTCGTGCATCTGTAGTATTTTTCTTATGTTCGTCATGGCCATCACATGTCTTATTTCGTGGCGGAGCACGTGGGCGAAAGTTATGCTTTCTACCCCATCTTCTGGAACATTTTTATGTTCTATTGCTAGAAGACCAAACTGCGCAACCAGAAAGGGCACACGTCTGCGAACGTCTGCTAGATTTAACTTAATTAGAAAATTACCATTCGCCAGTGGCACGGCGCAGCTGGTTTCGCCGAAAACGGCGCGAATGATTACCTTAGCTTGTCGACCTTGAGAATTGATGCGAATGGCGGAGGATGCGCGTCGAAGGAACGGTTCTCCTAGCAAATCTAGTGCCTTAGAGAGGTGAGTGGCAACTCAAACTCCCTGACGGGGGCAGGGGAAAAGCACTGGCAAGGTCAACGGAAAACACTTCGCTTTCGGAGTAGGCTCGGATTTTCGAAGTCAAATTCGATGGGTCCCGAACGGGGTGGGAGGGAACGGATGATGCGGTGTGAGTTTCCGGAATGGCGAATCTTTTCCCAACATCTGACTCGGCGCCCGATGGACTGACATCCATTGGACAAGCATAGCACCATGCTGGCATTTTGGCAATTTTTTTAAAAAATTCCTGTTGCCAATTTTGCCCTAAGCTCACAGCCGCCGCCATGTGGGTGTGGGAAAAATTGAGTTATCCTCCGAGGCGAAAGATTTTTTGTGTGCCGTTGCCGCAAAAGTTCCTGAGAAGGAAAAATTGAAAGAGCTGTCGCCGGCTTTATTTGCGGCTTGTGACACCGAAAATCCTGGGATTCGTCGGACGTATTTGCTGGGTTGCTGTTCTAGCGCCATACAATGTGGAAAAGACGGAAAGCCGAAGGGAAACGTTGCGATTGGCATAGGCCTCCTAGCGAAGGAGGCCTTGGAATTGCTTGCTAACGAGCCTGATAATGTGAGCTCAATCGCCCTTATTTTCGGCGGGATTTCTAATTTTTTCGTGTTTCCACACGCTAAGTATTGCGATGCTGGCGCATCGGAAAATGTCAAAAGGGAATTGCTCGGTCTCGCCAATCGCTTACGCTGGCACGGCTGTTGATGCTAGGTCGTTTTCGGGGATACTGCCTTTCGTAGGGCAGGGATGTGTTGCTCGGTAGCCGGCGGTCTTTGCCGAGGAGCGCTCCGTCCTACCTCTACCGATCCCCTTCGCCCAGTTGGGCTAGCAGCTGGGCTTCCCGTCGGCAATTTTCTGCCAGAAGTTTTTTGGCTCCCTCGATAACCCGTTCCGGCGCACGGGCAAGGAAAGTAGGATCTTCCAGCTTGGTCCGGTTTGCGGCCATATTCTGCCGGACCCGTGCCAGCTCTTCCCGGAGGCGGGCGGCAAATTCGTCTGTCTGCCTGGCGACGGCGAAGCGGCCCCAGGGTGTGTGCACGGTGGCCAGCGATGGCTCAAAAGAACCGCTCTCGTCCAATGATTTATGCCCCGTTAGGGCCAGCAGCGGACCGCGAAGCTCCTCCCAGACACCTCCACGAAGAAGAGATTCCCCACGAAGGACCGCGCCATTTCCGGCGCCGGGGAGGGCACGGATTTTTGTGAGGGCGGCGCGAAATTCCACCACCCAGTTCCACTCCAGCGCCTCCGGGAACAATTTCGCACGTTCCAGCTCACTCTGCAGATCGGGCAGCGGAACCAGGTGCAGTGCTTCTCCCGGAACGCCAAATCCCAGCTGCTGCCAGAGTTCCTGGCAAATGAATGGGGTGAATGGCGCTAGCAGTTGAAGGAAGGTGCGTAAAATAAAATCCTGCAGCGCAAGGGTTTGTGCCTTTCTCTGGGGCCGCTCCCGCAGACGCCATTTGCAGAGCTCCACGTAGAAGTCGCAGTAGTCGTCCCGAAAAAAGCGCTCCAATCTCTGCAGCGCCGATTGGAAGGAATAGCCGGACCGAAACTCCGCCGTCATCCCGTCCCGCACCTCCCAACTACCTTCAATTTCGCTATTTACCGACATAAATGTGCCGTAGAGCATCTGAACCATGGCCCGGTCGAAAAAGTCGGCCTCTTGGGCGGCGGCGGCGAGCAGTTCCCCCACGGTCCGCCGTTCTGCCGGACCGCCCTGCAGCAGACGAAAGCGGCAGGCATTCCAAAGTTTCGTACAAAAATTGCGGCCTAGCTCGATGTTTTTCTCTTCGAAGAGAATATCCTGACCTAGGGGCGCGGAAGAGATGAGCCCGAAGCGGACGCTGTCGGTCCCGTAGCGGTCGATAAGTTCTAGCGGGTCGGGCGAATTTCCCAGACTTTTGGACATTTTTCGACCGATGCTATCCCGCACGATGCCGGTGAAACAGACGTTACGGAAAGGTACGATCTGGCCCAAGTCGCCGCCGTCGGACCCGTTCGAGAGAAACGCGACGGCCATAAGAACCATGCGGGCGACCCAGAAGAAGATGATGTCGGGGCCGGTCACCAGCGTGTGGGTGGGAAAAAAGATGGAAAAATTCTTCTGCGCCATGGCCTGCGGATCGGGCCAGCCCAGCGTGCCGAGGGGCCAGAAGGCGGAAGAGAACCAGGTATCCAGCACGTCTTCATCCTGCTCCCAGTTTTCCGGATCCGCTGGGCCATCGATGGATACGTGCCAGTGGGCCGGGTTGCCCCGACCCGCCCCGCGCCGATACCAGACGGGAATGCGGTGCCCCCAGCGCAGCTGACGGCTGATACACCAATCGTGAATATTGTTTAGCCAGTGAAGGTAGATCTTTTCCCAACGGCTAGGGAAAAGGCGAATGTGGCCCTCCTCCACAGCCCGCTTGGCCAGATCCACGTTTGGGTAACGGAGGAACCACTGTTCCGAAAGGCGCGGCTCTACCGGCCGGCCGGATCGCTCCGAAATGCCCACGGCGCTGCGGTGCGGCTCGACGGAAACTAAACAGCCCAGCTCCCGCAGCGATGCCACGGCCCGCTCCCGCGCGACGGAGCGGTCCAGACCGGCGAATCCTTCCCCCGCAAGATCATTCATCGTGCCGGATGGATCCATGACTTCGCGAAATGGAAGCCCATGCCGCTGGCCGATTTCAAAGTCCACGGCGGCGTGGGCCGGGGTAATTTTTAGAGCGCCCGAGCCGAAGGAGCGGTCCACGGCGCCGTCCGCGATAATGGGGATTGGCTCCCGGGGGAAGGGCCGCCAGCATTTTTTGCCGATCAGATCGCCGTAGCGGGGATCGTCCGGATGCACGGCGATGGCCACGTCGCCGCCGATAGTCTCCGGTCGCGTGGTACAAATTTCGATGGCGCGGGAGGGATCGTCTACCAGTTCATAGCGAACCCGCCAAAGGAAACCATCGCATTCCCGCACAAAAACTTCTTCATCACTGAGGGCCGTTTGGGAGACGGGACACCAGTGCACCATGCGGTGACCTCGGTAGATGTGGCCTCGCCGGTAGAGCTCCACGAAGCCGTGCAGGACCGTGCGGGAGTAGTCCGAGTCCAGGGTGTGCACTTTTCGAGTCAAATCGCAGCAGACACCCAATTTGCGCAACTGCTGGAGAATTATGTCGCCGTGCTCGTCCCGCCAGCGCTCCGCATGCCATAAAAATTCTTCCCGTGATAGGGCTTTTGCGTCGATGCCCTTCTCTCGCAGATCTTTCTCAACTCTCACTTGGAGAGAAATGCCAGCGTGGTCCGTACCCGGCTGCCAGAGTACCGCCTTCCCGCGCCGATGGGCAGAGCGCACAAGTATGTCCTGGAGTGTATTATTAAGCAGGTGGCCCATGTGGAGGACGCCGGTCACGTTGGGGGGGGGCATCATGATCGCATAGCCAATCCCGCCACCACCCCACGGGGGAATCTGCGGCGCAAAGCTGCTACTCCGCAGCCACTCGCAGTAAATGCGTTCCTCGACGGGTCCAGGGTCAAATGTTTTTTCCATCGCTTTTTTCCCGTCCCGCCGCCGCTAGGCGCCCCATCAATTCACTCTCATCTAGGCACTCCACAAAAATTTTTTTCCGTCGTGCGCCCGCTCCTCGCACGATCGACAGGCAGCTCGGTGGGATGGCCAATTTTTCGGCGAGCAGCTTCAGCACTGCGCCGTTGGCCTTCCCGTCCACGGCGGGGGCGGAAACCCAGACCCGCAGAGGACTGTCCTTCACCGGCCCGATGGCCGTTTTTTTCGCTCGTGCCGTGACAGCTATGGTAAGATAGGAAGACACAGAGACCCGCGAGGTGAGAAAATGATCGGATTCCTGCAAGCAAAAATGCGCCGTACTCGGCGCGAACGGCCCGTCGCAGTAGGGCCATCTACCCCAATCTCCGCCTGGCTACCGCCGGCCGACGGACTGCCAGTGCTGGCCAACTGCGGCAGTTTGGGTCAGCCGACCCCCTACCTGGACACATTTTTCCCACTCGAAGCCGGCCGGGAGTGGTTCACGCCCAAAGAATTGGCCGCACTCCTGGGGCGGACGGACCAGTTCGTCCGGGACATGCTGGAAAATGACCGCATTCTGGGCCACGCGCTGCGAGGCCGAGGCCAGTCGGAGCGGCGCTGCTATCAAATTCATCGGAACGCCGTGGAGCTGTACCTGCTGGAGACGGCCAACTTCACTCCCGAGGACTACGTGGAGCGGCTCTTCCGCCTCATCCGTCGCCTCCCTCGCCCCTACCGGGAGCGGGTGCGGGAGATGCTATAGGCGTTGGTGTGCCGTAATCGGTGGAGAGCAGCCACGGGGCGTACTTGCGGATGAATTTTCGCACCGCTTTCCGCGTTTTTTCGTCCAAATAGTCGCCGGCCTTTCCGCAATGTGCGGGAACTCGCTCTCTGGGAAGCGGTAACTTTTCCCAGCGGCCGTAGTAGGTTTTTAAAATTGGGGACGGGTCCCTTGGCGTAGGAACCTGTAAACCCTCAAACGGCAAGGATTTTAGGGGGAAAATGGCGTGGTAGGGATGGATGGGCGTAGGGTTTTGCCGGAAACCGGCCCCCAAGAACGGCATTCCTTCCGGGTCTGGCGGCTTTCCTCCGCGCAGGCGGCTGCGGATGGTCCTCCGCTCTTCCGGCGTGATTGTTCTGCGTGGATTTTTTCGATTTTCTACGGCCATCGCGCGTCGAAAATTTTCTACTTCCTTTTGGCCTAGGGCCCGCTCGCTGTGAAAGTCCCACGGAAAAATATCCAGTTGCAGCCGCTTTTTGGGGTGAAAAATTTGCCCAATCGCCCACCACTTCATGCGAAACCCATCTTCTGCGAAAGCCTTGGAAAAGTCCGAGGAAGGGTCCTGGGCCATAGCATAGAGGCGATCGTAACTTTCCAGCGGCATGGCCACGTCGATGTCGTCGTCCCAGGGGATGAAGCCCTTGTGCCGGACTGCACCGAGTAGAGTGCCCCAGTCTACCCAGAACCGCAGCCCGTACTGGGCGCAAAGATCGGAAAAGCGCTTCAGGAGCGCCACGTTGCCCTGCTGCAGGAGCCGCAGATCGCCCGTGGCCGGCGGCACATCCCAGGAGGAGGGGGAAGGTGGCACCAGAAGCCGTAGCCGGCGGCCCAACGCCTTCCCTGAAAGCGATAGTGAATTTATGGTTCCTAACTTTTGGGCGGATGCGGAAGAAAAACGGCGCAAATCCAATTCGACAATAGGACAATTTCCCATACACATATTCTGTTCTAGGGCGCGTCTGGGTGACGCGCATGCGAATAATCCGTTTCTCAATCCGACCCTCACCGGGTCAGTTTCGCGTGAAAGCGGGGCAGAGGCGAGCGTTTTGTACGGGAAGCACTGGCAGATTTGCAAAAACTTCTTGCGGCTGCCGGCCAATTGGGCAGGGAAGGTGCCGTGGCGCGGTAGCCAAGTGGTAAGGCAGAAGTCTGCAAAACTTCCATACGTCGGTTCAATTCCGTCCCGCGCCTCCAGAAAAATGCGTGCCCTGGTGGACAACAGCGCCAAATTGGGCAACTTTTCTTGCTTTGCTAATTTTTTTTGATATACTTCGGCTGTGTTCGGCGGGTTTGGTAAGATTAGAACTTATATCCCCGTGACGATTGCCGGAAGAACCGGAAGCGCAGGTGACATACCGCCCCGACCTTCCGCCCCACCGAAGTCCGAGATCATAGCGGCGGAAGAAGTTAGTGCCTTTCCGGCGAGGTGGAAAGAGAAAACACTCACATTCCGAGAAAAACCGAAAATTGTCGGCCCATGGGAATCCAAAAGACAACGAGGTAGATTTTATGGACCAAATCCGGACATAATGCGAACCGCCTCAGCAAAATTTATTCACCGCGGGGGGCAATCTTTATTCCACGGAAAGTGCAACCAAGTTTTTCTATCCGAGAGCAGGCGAAGGGTTTTCAAGCCTTTCCCAGAGCCGTCAGAGGATCTGGCCAAGCAGATGGTGGAATCTGGAATTGCGCTTTCACCGACAGCTCTTGCCAGTAACGTCGCATTTACGTATGCGGTTTCCGAACGAGTTTGTAGGGAGATGAGAATTTCGCCCGAACAAAATCCCTTTTTGCCATACACATTTTGTCACACTCAGAATGGAGTGCTCGGCGTCGCCTTCCCGCTTGTGCAAGAGCTATATGACTTTAATAATCCGCCAAGTGATGCACTCGATACCCCAGATAAAAGAGAACAATTCTATACAGAATTGGCGTGCATTGCTACGGTGGGCACGCTCACAGGGCAAATCGATTTGCACGCCAAGAATGTCGTATGGGGCAAGGGAGCGGACGGGAAATGGCATCTCTATGTCGTAGATTACGATTTGATAGATATTACTAAGGCGGTAGAAGATTGTATTTTTGGAAATTTCCCTATGGTGTATGGCATGCCGCCTGGTGTCGGAGCGACAGTTGGATGGCCATTTGGTCGAGCCATTCCGGATACTGCCGTTGCAGAACTCTACGACTTTGCGCGGGAAACGGCTAGGAGCATGCTGCCCGGCATGACGAGCGAACCTTCGACAGATTTTGAGAAAAAGCTGAACGGAAATCCGCCCTCTTCTTCGAGGCTACTTTTGGATGAGCAGGGAAATGAAAGGCCTCAGGAGACGGTCGCGAATGGTGAACAATTTCTCACGCTGCTAAAAGATTGCCAAAATGGAGCGTTAGCAGTCTACCAGATTCCAAGTTTGGATCTGGATAAATTAACGGAGGACGGCAAGGAATTTGTAGGAACAATTCGTGCGATGTTTCCACTGCCTAGAGAGGAGATTAGAAGAGGATATATGGATGCGACACTTTTTGGCGTTGAGGGGTCGAAGCTGTGGTCGGGTCTAATGGGCGAATTTTGCAAAAGTGCTGGTTTTATCAACGATACACAAGCCAAGATGACTTGACAGCGTTCCAACCTGAGCATATGGGATTCAAATGGCATGAGTATGACAACTGGAAGTGGAAATGTGCAGACAGCCAGTTCCATAAATAAGGATGTGGCACAATTTTGTCAAAATGTGTACGTGGATCCGCGTGATCCGCTCGTACAAAATTTGCGGGCAACGGATTGGGATTCGCGGGCTGCGCCGACCCAGGTAAGCAATTTCCCTGCCGAGGTCGTCACAGAGTCGACCTTTGGGCGGGAACTCCACGCAATAAGTCATCCCGGTGAGAATTTTATTTCGCTTACGCAGAGGTGGCGAAGCCTCCAATTAGATCTATTCCACGGAAGAGTGCGTGCCATGGCGGAAGTGCCCTTTGGCAGTATGGCTTCGGAGGAAGCCCGAGAGAAAGACGTTCGCGAGATGTTTGCTGTAATAAACCAACTTTTAGGCAGTCGCGTTTGGGAACGGCTAAATGACCTGCTTGCGGACGGCACGGTCGCTTTTATTTTTGCAAATTCGTCAAAAATGATGCGAGTTGACATCTATCCGCAGAGTTCCGGCGAAGAAGCAGAAATTGACGGCACTCGTCCCCCGCGGCCCATAGGTGGCGGAGTTGTCCTAGATCTGGAGGACATTTCCTCCTGGGAGAAAGCGTTTAAAGTTCAGTAAAGTATTTCGTCCCGCTTCCGTTTTGGGGACTTCGGCGATTTCGCTCTGCGCCGCCGGCGAAGACGCCGGGGTGTCTCATTGCGGGTTGTTTTCACGCTCGGCTACTATGAAAGTTGCACGCGGGAAATCAGTTCGCAGCGTTGGTATATTCAAATTGTCGCCCGGTTCGGAAGTAAATATGACCGTTCTAATGGCCGAATTGCTATTAAGTACCGTGCGAAGCGTCTCCTCCATGTTACCGGCGATTTCGCTGGAAATGACCAAGGTAGAAATTTCGGTGGCACTCAGCTGACCCAGCTGCCGGAAGTTTTCGTCTCCCTTCGTCGCAGCAGATACGTCTAAAACGAAATCCTGTTCGGATGTTCCTGTAGCACGTACTGTAATGGTACCCAAAGAACTAACGGAAGCGATAGTACCAGTGGGATTATTATCTAAATCTACTATGGGCAATTCCTCATCCGAATTAAGTTCAAGCGTGCCGTAGCTGGCAAATGAGCAGCCGGAATCCCCCACGACGATGGCAGCGAATTGCCCGTCTTTTAATTCCTGAATCCTTTCCCGGGACACCGGAAAGCCGATATCCGGAAGGGCCTCCACTGATTCTATGACACCATTAAGGTTTCTACAGCCAATTATCTTATCCGTCTCATTGTCGCCACGTTTAAGTACTTCTAAGAATGCTTTTATTTTTTTGTACTGAGGACTGCCCTTCCCATGTTCCCACATGGCGTAAAGGAGAATGTTCTGGCCGCTTTCCCAGGTGAGGCACAGTGGACCGGGCCAGATGTAATTCCCCTCACTGCTATAAATTGGCCGCCGAAACAAATCCGCCACGACGCCGAGATCATCTTCTTTTATATCCGCTATAAAACTAACAAAAGCCGTTCTACTTTCGTTGCTCTGGAGGGAAGCGCCTTGGGGAAATTTGTTTTTAAATGCGCTATGCAGCACTACACCACTACCGAAGAGTTCCGTCATTACTTCGCCATTCTGCGAATCTAAAACTTTTCCGCAACTGTGGACCAAAAAATTATAACGCTCTACTTCGCCACTAAAACATTTCCCTATAATTGCACAAAGATGATTCCAAACTTTTTTTGGTTCATCACACGAAAGGGCTGAAATTGATGCGCAAAACGATACAAGATTGCCCGTTGAAATTTGGCCAGGTACGGTAGATGGAAGTTGGATGGGCTGGTCTTCCGTAAATAATTGCTTTAGTTGTTGTGGCGGCAAGACGGCTTCAGCTATTTCCAAAATGGTGACAACGTGCTGTGCCATTGGAATAGACCCATCGGATAAAGCGATGCTAGAATTTTGCGAAGAAATGCCGGCTAAGAATATGGCTTTTGCCATGGCGCAGTTGCCGCCATAAGGAAATTCTGAAGCATCCCTCAAGAGGAGTACTTCCCTCTGCTGATTGTCAGGTATTGCTTTCAATATGGCGACAAAATCATCGACAGTTTTCGCTATTCGCGCGAGGTTCGCCTTTTCTATTACTCGCATACAGCCATCATTTGATATTAAAAAATGACAGTACGCTACAATGGTGTCCCATAGGCCAAGCACTCTTCTCCGCCGTAGGTCACTGACTTCTTCGCGACTTTCAATTGTTACGGCATGTTTGCCCCCGCCATATTGCCCCTCCGCACCCTCAGGACCGCTTTGCGCGAGATAGTATTTAGCGTCGTGGGAGACAAAATTGATAGGCGTGGGCATTGACGAATTGTATGCTTTTTTTCAAATTTAACCAGAAAACAAGACAGAGGCAGAATTATTCTCTTGTTAGGCAGAGTGATAAGGGTCGGTCGGCTCAAACGGCCGAAAATTTCGCCTACCATAGCGTAGCCGGCCCTGTCCATTCCCCGGGCTACGACAATTGCGCTTGTCGTCCCCGAGGAGGAAGGTAGGCTCCGCGCCCATGACCTCTTTCGAGAAGAAAGTTTTAGTTCCGCTCGCGGAAGGTTTTGAGCCGATTGAGGCGCTAATGCCGGTCGACATGCTGCGGCGGGCGGGAATCGGCGCCGTCCTGGCTTCGCTAGATGAGACCGAAATAGTTCGAGGAATTAAAAACATCGGTGTCGCTGCGGACGGTCCGCTAGGTAGCTATGCCATGGAGGACTTCGATGCCCTATACCTTCCCGGCGGTTCACGGGGGGCCGTCCTACTGCGACGGAATGCGACGGTGCTGAAACTGGTCCGCGCCGCCTTCGATCAGGGAAAAACCATCGCCGCTATCTGCGCCGCACCGGCCGTGTTGGAAAGCCTTGGCCTATTGAAGAACCGAAATTTTACGGCCTACTGGACCATTGTGAAGGGAGCCCGCGAGGAGTGTCAATTTTTGGAGGACGGCCAGATCCTTACCGGGCGAGATCCCGGCGCAGCGGCAGCGCTCAGTCTGGCGCTCCTAGGACGATTGGCCGGTCCCGAAGCGGCCGCCACCGTGGCCAAATCCATGGGATTTCCTTTCCCGCGGGCTGAGACAGCCGTAGAAAGCTAGGAGGAGACGAATGGATCCACGCTACGACGAATTGGCGGCCCTGCTGGTGGGGCACTCCATGGCAGTAAGAGAGGGAGATCGGGTGCTGATCGACTGCGAAGCCGTGCCCGATAGGATG
>JAIRMB010000056.1 GCA_031258995.1 Puniceicoccales bacterium | reverse complement strand
CGCACCGCGCTTGACAATCGAAAATTTCTCCCTTCGCCAAAGGCGAGTCTTCCCCCTAGTTGCCGTAGACCGCCGCCGCACCCAGCTCTTCCTCGATGCGCAGCAATTGATTGTATGTGGCTATGCGGTCCGTGCGGGAGAGAGAGCCGGTTTTGATCTGGCCGGCGCCGGTGGCTACGGCGATGTCGGCTATGGTGCTGTCCTCCGTTTCGCCGGACCGGTGGGATAGGATGGTTCCGTAGGCGGACAGGCGGGCCAGCCCCACGGCGTCCAGAGTTTCCGTCAACGTGCCGATTTGGTTCACCTTCACCAGAATGGCATTGGCAACGCCCTCCTCTATGCCGCGGGCCAGGTACTCCACGTTGGTCACAAAGAGGTCATCGCCGATCAGCTGAACTTTTTCGCCGAGCCGCTCCGTGAGATGGCGCCAGCCGTCCCAGTCATTCTGGTCTAGTCCATCCTCGAGGGAACGTATGGGGTAATCGGAGCAAAGCCGCTCATAGTGACGGACCATGTCTTCCGCCGTGCGTTCTGACCGGTCGGACTTGCTGAGAACATAGAGCCCCCGCTCTCGGTCGTAAAATTCCGATGCGGCGACATCCAAGGCAAAATGCACGTCACTGCCGAGCCCGTAGCCGGCCTTCTCGACGGCTTCGCAGAGCAAATCCAGGGCGACTTCCACGGTGGGCAGCTGGGGCGCAAACCCTCCCTCGTCGCCGACGGCCGTCGAGAGTCCCCGGGAGCTCAGGATCGCTCGCAGTCCATGAAAAATCTCCGCCCCCGCACGGAGCGCCTCCGCGAAGGTCACGGCCCCGTCGGGAACGAGCATGAACTCCTGGAAATCGATGGGGGCGTCCGAGTGGGCTCCGCCGTTTAACACATTCATCATTGGTACGGGGAGTACTTTGGCGTTTACTCCGCCCAAATAGCGGTAGAGGGGCATGCGAAAATGGCAGGCGGCGGCCCGCGCGGCGGCCAGCGATACGCCAAGAATGGCATTGGCTCCTAAATTTTTTTTCGTTTCCGTACCATCCAGCGCACAGAGAGAGCCGTCCAGCGCCTCCTGCTCCGACGCATCCAGTCCCAGGACCGCCGGCCCGATGCGCTCGTTCACGTTTCGCACGGCGGCCAGCACGCCTTTCCCGCCATAGCGCTTTCGGGCGAGCTCGACATTTTCCCCTAACAGCTCTGCCGGCGCCTTCCCGTCCCGCAGCTCCAGCGCCTCCCGCTCGCCCGTGCTAGCGCCGGATGGCACGGCCGCCCGACCCCTGCAGCCATCCCGTAGGAGCACGTCCACCTCTACGGTGGGATTTCCCCGCGAGTCCAAAATCTCCCGGCCCCGCACGGCCGCAATCCTAGCGCCTTCCCCCATGGGGCGATACTCTCTGAAACGGCCAAACCTGTCAAAATCTTTTGCGATTTCCATCGCCCTGCAAAAAATTTCTGCCTCCTTGACAGGCACCTAGGTGCCATTTCAAGGAGCGGCCTTGACGAGGCGAATTCTCTGCTTTCCGCTCCGCGCGAATGTGGCAAAAGGTATGCCTTTTACTTCTGTTGGCTTTGGCACCGGGACACCATCTGTCGGCGGCATATCGAGGGGTAAATGAAATGGAACGTACGCTGATTATTTTTAAACCGGATGCCATCGAGCAGGGCCGCGCGGGGACCATCCTGGCGCGCTTCGAGGCGGCCCATCTCCGCATTGCCGGGGCGAAGGTGCTACGCTTGCAGGAAGAAATTTTGCGGGAGCACTACAGTCATCTGGCCGATAGGCCCTTTTTTGGGGACATTGTCGCCTACATGAGCTCCACGCCGGTGCTCCTCGTGGTTCTGGAAGGGGAGAACGCGATAGCTCGGGTACGCGAAATGGTGGGCCCGACGGACTCCGCTACGGCCCCGAAGGGCACCATTCGCGGGGATTTCGGTGAGAGCAAGAGACGCAATATGGTCCACGCCTCCGAGGACAAAACCGCCGCAGCTGCGGAAATTGCCCGCTTCTTCTCTCTATCCGAACTGTTCTAGCTACCTTCGGTTAGCAATCGGCTAACAAAACTCCTTTACTGATCCCGCGGAGCGGTCAGGCTCGGGCCGTGGCAAAGGGGGAGATGGACTTTACTGGTCTGCTGCGCATTTTGAGAGACATGCCCGGCGTGGTGGAGCGGTCGCCCGTGCTGACGCGTCTGCTGGCGCTTCTTGACGAGCTCCAACGCAGCAATTTTCAGAGTATGACGCCCCAGCAGTTCGACGAGGAGATGAAAAAGGTTGAAAGGGAGAGCGGCCACGCCGTCGGGGATGAGATAGATCGGGCCGTGGGAATCGTAAAAGAATTCCTCAGCAGAAATGCCTCCCAACGCGAGAAGGAAGCGGAAGAAATTATCGCCGATCTCTATCGAACGGTCCGGGAGTCGTAAAACTTCCCGTCCTAAAAGAGAATGGCCGCCCTTTGCGGGACACAAAAAACCTCGCGCGCCCCTTCGGGCGGCGAGGACACCTCAATAACCTACTGCCTTGGGCACCCCTAGAAACTAAATTCCACAGCGCTGGAAAACCAAAACAGATCCTTGTGACCCACAAAGCCTAGCAGATCATTGGCCCAACTGGTCCGCGGGGCGCTGTTGCCTGAAAAGCGAAGACCGGCCCGCAGGGAAGCCTGCTCGTTGTACTTGTAGATCACGTCCGCCCCGACGCCGTAGTAGAAGTAATCCTTCCGCTCGGTGCTGGCCAGACCGTCCTCCTTAAAGAAGCCCGAAATGCCAAAAGGCCGCCGCGCATAGTCATATCCGCAAAAGAAGTTACCCTCCAACGCGCAGTGATCCAGGCCGATGGCGCCCAAATCATAGGTGTAGCCGGCCGCAAAGGAAATATTCAGCTCCTTCCGATTGGTATCGTAGGAAATATACGCCCGTGGGGCAAAAAG
>JAIRMB010000042.1 GCA_031258995.1 Puniceicoccales bacterium | reverse complement strand
CGGCGTTGATTTCGCTCCGCATGGACGCGGGGTCATAGGGCACCGCTTGCGTGTACGACTCCACCTGAAAAGTGCTCTCATGGAACGAATAAACGTCGATCGGCTGGCCGTAGGCGATGAGCAAGGTGGCCGATTCGCAGAGCCGGAAGGGGCCGCCGTTGGCCGGAATGCTCTCGAGGAGTTCGTCATTGACGTCGTAAATATCTTGGCCGGAATCAATTAGGGCACTGAGAAAATTGCTCGCGCCGGCGCCGAAGGAGGCACCGTTCTGCAGCACCATCGTCCCGTGCGAAACGGTTGCGCCGTCAGCGCCTTCAAACCAAATGTCCGACCGGTGTCGATCGAAGAGCACCGTGCCGGTGTGACCGCTTTCCGGGTTGATCTGGACCGTGAGGTGCGGATAGAATCCGCTGAACTCATCGTCGTAGTATGTATTACCGCTAATGGGGTCGTAGCTGTGGAAGGTGCGGCCCGCCGCCGCCGCCAGGGCGATGGTGCGGGCGTCATCATAGTTGGCGAAGTGCAGGCCGTTGGGCTCGCCTGCGCCGTGCCAATTGCCTTGAAAAACCACGTCGCCGGAGAGGGCCGCCAGCTTCGCGTCCTCATAGCAGTAAACCGCTCCGCCCAAGATGCCTGCGCCGTTTCGCAGAAAGCGGCTGCCGCCTAAATCGGCGAAAGCGTCGTCTTTGCCGGTGCAACTTCCCCAATAGAGAATCGCCCCGCCGTACCGATCGGCCCAATTGTCGGCGAACGAGGAACTTTGCACAGCGCCGGTGAAATTGCCGTTGCAGTTGATCGCCCCGCCGTTCCAATCGGACCTATTGTCCGCGAACGAGGAACCTAGGATGTAGCCGGTGAAATTGCCGTTGCAGTAAATCGCCCCGCCCAAATAGTTGGCCCCATTGCCGGCAAACGAAGAACTTTGGATATCGCCGATGAAATTGTTGCCGCAGCGGATCGCCCCGCCGTCGTTGCCGGACCGATTGCCGGCAAACGAGGAACTTTGGATGTCGCCGATGAAATCGTCCCAACAGAAAATCGCCCCGCCGTCGTAGTTGACCCTATTGCCGGCGAACGAAGAATTTTGCACCCCGCCGGAGAAGTTGCTGTCGCAGTAGATCGCCCCGCCGTAGCCGTCAACAGGTAGCTCCTTCCCGTCGAAGGCGATGGACCGGATGCCGCTCCCGCCGCCGCCGTTGCCTTCAAAGCAAAAAAATCGACAGGCTTCGGATTTCTCCAGGACTGTCAGGGGCTGTCCGCTCTCGGAAAGCCCTGCGCCCCGGAGCCCGAGGCTCTTGCCGGATTCAACTACGACTTCGCCGCTAAAAACGAAGGTGCTTCCCGGAAAAAGCAACGTGTCGCCATTGCTTGCTTCCCAAACGGCGGCTTGCACATCATCTTGCGTGCCATCTATATAGGTAACATCGACTACTTCACCACCGAAGGCCGTCCCAAAAAACGCGCAAAAGGCTGCTAAAAGCGCAAAGCGTCCCTGCGTCCCTGCGTCCCTGCGTCCCTGCGTCCCTGCGTCCCTGCGTCCCTGCGTCCCACATCGAGTTCATACTAACGGCCGCCGCGCCCGTGGCAAGGGGAAAATTTAGGATTTTTTTACGGATCACAAAGCATTGTTTCAAATTTTTGGCCTTCACTGCCCACCGGGTGCATTTTTGAAAAAAATTTTTCCACGAAATAGAATAAGCCAACTTGGCTTTCAGTCGGCACCCGCCGTGCTTTCCCGGGACTTTTTGTGGCGAAATATAGATTGAGGTTCACTTTATCTGCGTTCTCGACTTCAGCACTGGTTGAAAAAATCTTCGCCGAAAACTTCCGATTCGCGTTCTGACCTGTTCATTCGTCGCCAAATTGGCATTGCGTTAGGAGAATTTGTGGTTGGGATGGTCGGCCGTGTTCCGGTCTTTGCGCAATTCGTTTATTACGGGTCTGTTGACGCTGCTTCCTCTCGCCATAACGGCCTATGTGCTGGTCCTGCTCGTACGCCATGTGGGGCAGCCGGCTGCTCGAATTTTTTTCCGTCACTGGCAATTTGGTCCCGGAATGGGCGTTGCCATCGATTTGCTCGCTATCTTCGCCGTCGTCGTTGCCATTGCCGTCGCCGGAGCCATTTCCCGCTTCTTTGTCGGTCGCTGGTGCATCGGCTTCGCCGAGCGTATCATAGGACGCCTGCCATTCGTCAGCATGGTCTACGGGTCCTCGAAGCAAATCATAGGCACCTTCGCCGAAGGTAGGCGTGCCCCCTTCCAAAAGGCCGTGCTGATTCGACTGCCAGGTGCCGGGTTAGGCGTTGTCGGGTTTCTCACCGCCGAGGTGGGCGGCGATCTTGCCATCGTAGGGGAAAAAACCGTCGGCGTTTTCGTTCCCACCACGCCTAATCCTACTTCCGGGTTCCTGGTCTTTGTCCCGCTGAGCCGCTGCGAAGAATTGTCCCTATCCATCGGCGATGCCATGAAAATGGTTATTTCCGGCGGAACTTTCGTGCCGAGCGATGTGAGGAGGGAGAGCGAGGACGGCTAGGTCGAAGGGCCGCCAATGGAACGGAAAAATTCGGTGGGGCGACGGATCCGGCTCGGGTTGGCTCTGGCTTGTGCTCTGTTCGTCGGCTGCGGCCCCGCCCAGTCCCAGGGCGATCGTTGCGAAAAATTGTTCCACCGGGGGCAGGCCTACCGGCGAGAAGGGAAAATCGATAGCGCCTTGCGCTGCTTTCTGTTGGCTGCAAAGTACCGCGGTAAGAGCGCCGCTGAGGCGCACCTGGAGTGCGGCGAGATCTATCTGAGCACTAAAGGAGATCCCCTCAGCGCCATATACCACTACCGCGAATATTTGAAGCTCTCGCCCCACAACCGGCAGACGGCCTTAGTGCGGCAGCGAATTAGTACGGCGGAAAAGGCCTATTTGGGCCAGATATCGCTTTTGAAGCAGCACAGTAGAGAGAGTCATGTGGACTTGCTGCGCACGCTGAAGGCCATGCAGGACGAAAACCTCAAATTGAAACGGCAGGCGACCGTCCTTTTGCAGCGGCTGGAGAGGGAATCCGAAAAGGCAGCATCCGGCGAATCGTGCCCGACGCAGCCCGCTGCCAGAGGCGGTGGGCTGCGCAGCTACCTGGTTCAGGACGGTGATACACTATCCTCCATCAGCCAAAAGGTCTATGGCACATCCAGCCGCTGGCGGGAAATTTTCGAGGCAAATGGGGACCGGCTCAGCTCGCCGGCCCGGCTCAAGGTGGGGACTTCTCTCCTGATCCCCTAAGCCGCAGGTCCATCGGCTGGGTATCGGCGAGGAACTGGGCCAGCGAACTGCGCACGGAAAGCTCCCAGCGGCGGTCGCCGACGGACAGACGAACGCCCCCCAAGAGATCGGGGTTTTTTTTCTGTGCAAGACGGACGGCGCGGCCCATTTTCTCCGACAGCCATCGTTCTAAATTTTTTCGATCGGCGGTGGCCAATTTGCCGGCGTACTCCACCGACGGCGAAGCCAATTCCTCTTTGGCGCGGCGGAATGCCCCGTCGAGGGCCTGCAGCAGCGAAAGACGCCGAACCGGACCCAATTCGGCAATTTCTGCGAGAGCCAACGACAGTGCTTTTCGCGGTTCGGGAGCGGACAGGACATGGACGGCCAGACGGCGAGCCGCGGAATGGACGCGCTTTTTCGACAGCATGGTCTAGCCTTTCCCGATGGCGCGGGCAGCTGCGGCAGTGAGCTGCGCCGCCGTCGACTCGTCTACGGCGCCCTGGAGAATATGTAGCGCCAAAGCGGCGGCTTCCTCGCGGAGCTTCCGCTGGGCAGAGCGAACGGCCGAAGCCCGCTCTTCTTCGATCCGCTCCCGCTCCCGTTCCCGCAGCGCTGCCAATTCCCGTTCGGTCCTCTCCCGCTCCTCTCGGAGCTGCGCCTCCGATTCGTTGCGGGCCCCGGCGAGCAGCAACTGAGCCTCTTCTGCCGCCCGCTGGAGTTTCTCCTCGCATTGGCGCCCGCTGGCCGCCAGCCGCCGATCCGCCTCCGCTGCATTGGCCAGTCCGTCTGCGATAGTCCGCCGCCGTTCGTCCAGTAGCCGTAGCAGGGGGCCGAGGGCAAAGCGGTGCAGCAGAAGTGCCACTACCGCAAAATTGAAGCTTTGTGCGACGAGCAGAGGCCACTGCACATGAAATTCGACGGCGAGACGGGAGACGGTACCACACGGCTCGGGAAGTACGGCAATCGGGCCGAAAAATAGCAGGTCCATTTCCCTTCCCAAACGCTAGGAAAGAAAGAGCGCATAGAAAGCGACGGCTTCGGCCAGCGCCATCCCCAGAATGGACTGCACGAGGACCTTTCCGGAAGCTTCCGGATTCCGACCGACCGCCTCCGTCGCCTTTGCGCCGATAAACGCTACGCCGATGGCCGCCGCAAAGCAGCCAAAGGCACCCGTAAGACCCTTGGCAATGTTCCCCGTTAATTCTGCAACAACATTCAACATGACACCTCCTCAATAATCCTAAGCCTATTCATAAGGAAACATAAAATGGGAAAAAGTCAATGCAAAGACGGGCGATATTAGGGCGCAAATAGATGCGCAATTGGCTCGACTTCCCTAAGGCCCAACAGCACCTGTTGGATTGCAACGGCAAATAAAAGGAGCCCGCCGATGCGAAAAAAAAGCTTTCGAAGGGTCAGACTGAGCGCGGAGCAGAGTAGGCTGGCAACGAAAAGGCACACATAAACAAGCATGACGGCAACGGCTATGGCCGAGAGGACCGCAATTTGGTGGAAAAGCCCGAACGAAGAGTGAAATTGCTCTATGGCAGTGACAAGTGGACCAGGCCCGGCAATGAGCGGAATGGCAAGCGGTACCACCGCCATATTGGGCCGCTTTTTAGTGAACAGCGGAACGGAGGAGGTTTCTCCCCCATCGGCATCGTCGCCGGAGCACAGAAAACGAAAACTGACAACCGCCAACGCGAAGCCGCAGGCAACGCGAAGGGAAGGGATGCCAATGCCCAAAACATCCATAATCGGCCGTCCCCAAAGGGCGAACGTGGCCAGAAGGCCGAGGGCGACCCAGCAGGCCGTCCGGGCCATGGCATTCCTCTGCCGCCAGCTATACTGGCCAAAGGAGGCCAAAAAGAGCGCGGCCACGGCGAAGGGATTAATGGCACGGAGTAGGTGCCAAAGGCTTTCGAAAAAAAAGCGCGGGCCGGCGGAGAGACTCTCGATCAGGCAAGCCATGGCGCTACAGTTGAAACGGCCTCGGGTCTGTCAAGCGCCACCTGCGATTGGCCGTGGCGGGCGAGCCGTGCGGGGCGCGAAAACGCTTTTCCGATTTTGGGAAATTTTCACAGTGGCGTCCATGGAGCCATTTTTGCTCATTGCCGGCCCTTGCCTATTGGAAAGTTGGGAATTGGGGGACACGGTGGCACAAACGCTAGCCGCCATCCGGGATCGGCACCGGGAGCTGCGGCTGATCTTCAAGGCCTCCGTAGACAAGGCAAATCGCAGTAGCATTCACAGCGCCAGAGGGATGGGAATCATAAGGGGACTAGATGCGCTGGCGCGAATCAAGGCGAAGTACCAATTTGAGGTGGTCAGCGACTTCCATGAGCCGGCGCAGGCAGAAATATTCGCCGAAGTTTGCGACGTGCTGCAGGTGCCGGCCTTCCTCTGCCGCCAGACGGACATGCTGGCAGCGGCCGCTCGGACGGGTCGAACGGTGGCCCTAAAGAAGGGACAGTTCCTCTCCCCCTGGGACATGGCTCACGTTGTGGAAAAATTGCGGACATTTGGTGCGCGGGAAATTTTTCAGATCGAACGGGGCAGTTCCTTCGGCTACGGGAACTTGGTAGTAGACATGCGGGGATTCCGGATTATGGCCGCCAACGGCTGCCCGGTCCTATTCGATGTCACCCATAGCCTACAGCTGCCGGGCCTGGGCGAGGAAAGTACGGCAGGAGCAAGGGAATATGCGGATGTGCTGGCGCGGGCGGCCATCGGCGCGGGCGCGGGCGGCCTCTTTTTAGAGACCCATCCGAACCCGGACTTCGCCCTCTGCGATCGTGAGACCCAGCTACCTCTGGAAAATCTCGAAGAGCGTCTGGAAAGTTATCTGCATTTGCGACGGGCCGTTGAAGAATGGGCAGAAAAATCGCGTTTCGGCCAATCCGACGATCCCGATTACGGCGACAATGGCTCCGGCTGAGGCCGCGGCCTAGCGTTACCAAGGACTACCAGTCCTTGAACAAGAGTGAGAAGAAATCCGGCCAGGTAGGTGGAGGCGGCGAGTTGCAACGCGTAGGCGGCCCGCGCGGAATCTTCTTCGGACGCGACGGCCTCGTAGGCAATAAGGTTAGCCAGTCCCCGCTTGGAAGCGTCGACTTCGTAGAATACGGTAATGAGCGGCATGGCCATCAGCGCAGTGACAGCCACGGACAGCAGAACGACGGCGACGGCGGGGAAAAAGAAGAGAAGGACACAGCTGACCAGAATGGCGCCGATGGCGGCGATAGAACAGACAAGTTTTGTGAGCAGAAATTTACGCTGTTCCGCATGACCACACTCGTGGGCAGCGACGGCCAACGCTTCCGGAGCGGAGGACTTTGCCAGACATTCGGGAAGGGTAACGCGGTGGGGAATGGGATTATAATAGCTAGAACTGAGGCTTTGGTCCTCGCCGTAGGAAGTGAGGCTTTTGCTGCCGGATCGGGCGGAAATTTCCTTTTCAATTTCCGGATTAAGTGCGAAGTCCGCCGCCGTTTTTTGCGCGGGGGCCGCCTGGTCGTTGGACCCCCGCAGCGGCCGCATGTTAGCGATCATTTGATTAAGGCGGTAGCGGGCATAAAAGGAAACAAAGATGCTGAACGGAAGTAACAGGACGGCCATGAGAACCCGTCCGAAGCCGCGAAAAAAATTCCACAGTACGATGCTGAAGGAAGGCCAATTCCAGGTGAGACCTTTCCTTCTGCAAGCCTCCGCTAGGAGTGGATTGCAGGAAATTTCTTTGCAGAGATTCGGATCCGTGACGCGGCGTTCGCCGGCCCCCGAAGCACTTTTCACGCAGCTCTGAAAAAGGGCAAATGCTTTTCGGGCATCGGACTGCCGAATTGTCGTTTGGACGTCAAGATAGCCATCCCAAAAGGACATGGTCTTATGTGGAGAAAAATGGAAAAATTGTCAAGGCTATGGAGGCACGAACTAGCCCCAAAGCCGGAAAACGGGCGCCGGCCGCGGGCGCCTATAGGTTTGCCACCCGTTGCTAGTCCCGTTATCATGGTGCCGTGACGGTGCCACACGGCCTCCTCCCCGATGAAATTGCCGATCGGCGAAAGGTCGAACGGGAACAGACATCCGATAAAGCATCCAGGGCTGTCGGCCCGCTGGATGCGAAAGTTTCCGATTTGAAATGCGTAACTGCCTGCAAGAGCATCGTATTTTGCGAACGCGTCGGCAAGTGGCTGCCACTGGTTAGCGCCACGCTGTCCCTTTTGAGTTTGGCCTGCCCGCCATTCGCCATGGTTGGCGTAGTATTGTCCGTAGCCGTGGGATTTGCATCACTTTTTCTGCACATTCTCAGGTGGAAGTTTTTGCGAGAAAGCCGCATTTTTGCGTTCGGACCAGATCAATGCATAGCGTTGGCAGAGAGCCTTATGGGTCGCATGGCCAACGCCGAGGAAGAAAAAAAGATCGTAATCGAAGAATTTTGTTCCCTGCTGCAGAGCCATTGGCGTACAACCGGGCAGGAATTTTTCGAAAACCAGAAGCTGGTGGACCTGTTCTTGGAACTCTTACGGGAGCAGGACGGCGCCGCCCTGGCCGTTTTTGCGTCTTTTCCGGACGACGTACGCCAATTCATCGAAAATACCTATGGTATTGCCCAGGACGCGTTGCCGCATGTGCCCGCCGCATCTCGACCAACAAACCCGATTGGAAAATTTTTCCAATGGAACAGTACCTATAGAACAGCCCAGAATTGTATTAACGGCGTGATTGGCTGTTGCCTGCTCGGCATCGCTTTGGAGGTTATTAGAGCATCTTGTCCATCGCTTGCGATTATCATCACCATATTGAGTGGGGTCGCTTCACTGACGTCCGCGCGACTGTGCACCATCGCGAACTGGGAAGTCACACGGCCGAGCGAAACTGAAGGAAGGAAACAGGTCGGCCAAGCGGAGAAAGGAGTGACCACCGCGGAAAGGTTGGGGATCCGTACCGCCGCATTCCCTGCGATATCGCGCGCAGAGTGCGTCGAGTTTTTTGAAGTCATCCTGAAAAGTGTTGGCGATGTTGTCAGCTCCGCCGCTATCCCGTGCGCCCTGCTGATATTTGGATTGGAGTATTCGGCACTCGCACTGGCCGAAAAGGAGTTAAACGCACCACGTAAGGAGGGCGACGTTGTCCCTCCCAAGGCCGAATTGTCCGGCGCGAATCCCTAGCGCACGTGCCTATTCGACATTTTTCTGTTGGAATTTTCGAGTTTTTCCCCACACTGTAGCCAGTAATTTTTCTTTTCTTATGAAAAACGTGCTGTTTCCCCGCTTTAGCGACGCCCATCTCTGGCGAAAGGTGTCTGTCGGCGTTTTGCTCATGTTCGTGCCAGTAGTGAACATTTTTGCATTTGGCTACCTGTACCGATTTTTGCGGGCGCCCCGCTATGCGACCGATGGCGGCGTCCATTTGCCTGACTGGGACAACTGGGGAGAGATGTTCTGGGACGGTCTACGTTTCGTTGCCTTCGTCGTTGCCTATGCTATTTGCTCGGTCGTTCTGGCCTTCGTTGCGGGATGGCTCATGCTGGTGGGCAGCTTCGGCATTCTGCACATTTCCTGGACCGTAATATTGCCGCTCGCTTTGGTGCTCCTCTTTCCGCTGCTATTCGTTGGCCTCATGCGCTACCAGCGGTCGGAAGGTATTCGCCATCTGCTCTCCGCCCACCATGGTACGCTGCACTACGCCGGATTTTTGTGGTGGCCTATGATTTGGCCCGCTTTGGCGTTCGTTGGCCTACAGTACGTCTGCGGAGTGCTCTATGGCATCGCCTGGTTTGTGGGCTTTGGAGTCGCCATCGCCAGCTTTAATGAACTGCTCCGCCACTACGGCGACCGCATCGACGAGAGGACCGGACTCTAAACTTTCCTCGTCCAGGCGGACTATTGGCCGAGCCCCTCAATGGAAAAATTTTCCCGATGGATGGCCTCACTGGCGGAGATGGTCAACTGCACGCAGCAGGTCTTTTCCACCTCTTCCAGCTCGTCCCGAGCGCCCTGTCGCAAGATTTGCAGCACATCCGGATGGACGATCAGTCGGACCGGCTGCCGTTCCCCGGCGCCGACGGCGATCGATTCGTGGAGCGCCCGGCGCAGGGCGGCCAATATCCGAACGGCGGTAGCCGAAGCCGACTCGACGGTGCCTCGGCCGTTGCAGTAGGGACAGGGACGGCGGATATCCCGGCACAGGCTCTGGCTGTGCCGTTGGCGAGAAATTTGCATGGTTCCAAAGGGCGAAATGGGCAAAATCTGAAACCGTTCCGTATCCACTTCCATGAGCCGCTGCATAGTTTCCTGCAGTTTTTTTTGGTCTGCCGAGCTGGCCATGTCGATAAAGTCGATGACAATTAGGCCGCCCAAGCCCCGCAGGCGCATCTGGCGGACAATCTCTTCCGCCGCCTCCAGGTTGACCTGCAGAATGTAGCCGCCCCCATCCTTTTTCCGGTTCCGATGGGAGCCCGTATTGACGTCGACGGCGATGAGAGCTTCCGTCTCCTCGATCACAATTTCTCCGCCGGACGGGAGAGCCAAACGTCGCGCGAACAGCCGGTCGATCTGTTCCTCCGCGTGAAAATACTCCATAATGGGCTCCTTGCCCTCGTAGAGCTGCACACGACTCCGCATACGAGGAATCGCCCCATCGACCGCTCCTATGATTCGAGAAAAGAGCTCCGGCCGATCCACGGCAATGCGGTCCACGTCGTCGGTTAGAAAATCGCGAACCGCCCGCTCCGCCAGTTCCGGCTCACGGTAGAGGAGCCCCGGCCCCTTCATTGCCTCCATCTTTTCCGTGATGCGCTTCCATTCCCCGAGGAGCAGGGAGAGGTCCCGCAGGAAGCACTTCAGCCGCTTTCCCGCGCCCGCCGTGCGAACGACGGCTCCCATGCCGCTGGGCAAGACCAGCGAGCGCTATATGCCCTTGAGCCGATCTCGCTCCTTTCCGTCGCTAATTTTTCTGGAAATGCCGCAGCGGCCGTCGTAGGGGGTCAGGACCATGTAGCGGCCGGGAAGGGAAATATTGCTCGTGACCCGGGGACCTTTCGTGCCCATTTGGGCCTTAGTCACTTGGACGACGATTTCGGCACCGACGGGGTACATTTTCGGGATGTCGTCGAGCGTAATTTCTCGACCGGAGCGCTGCCCGGAAACGATTTCAAAGGAGTCGTTGGCGGCGGGCAACATGTCCCAGTAGTGGAGAAAGGCATTCCGCTCTTGGCCGGTGATCACGAACGCGGCCTTGAGCCCCGGCTCTAAATTTTGAATGCGACCTTTAAAAATAGCGCCCACCCAATCGCGGCCGCTTGCCCGCTCTACGTCAAAAGCTTCCAATCTTCCGTCCACCAGTAGAGCCAGCCGGGTCTCTGCAAAATTGCGGCTGACTATCAGCTCTCGAAATTTTCCATCGCCGCGGACGATATTCTTTATGATTCTCTGCATGAAGGGTTGCTTTTTTGCCCGCATTCGGGCCTCTTCGCCGAGTAATTCCCCATCGATCGGCGCAGCCGGAACCTCGTTCGACTGACCCATTAAATCTTCCGGAACAACGCTCCAGGAACTATTCCTTCTATCCATTGCCGTGTATTTCTCAACGCCTTTTCGCCATCCAACCGCCAGCGGGGCTATCGCCACAAAGTCAAAAATCGCAGCGGACGAAACATTGAACCGAAAACGTCCAGTGCAAGTCTCGCCGACGGGGACAGTCGGCTCGCAGGTTTTTCGCGAAAAGGCAAGAATCATCTGCCTATTTGGGCGGACGTGGGGCGGACTTCACCGATCGGCACGGCGGGGTGTGCAGGTCCATGGCACCTTAAATGGATTCTTGGACATTTTTGCAGCCGGCCCAGCCTGCCGTGCGCCAGGCAACTGCTGCTGCGCTTTCCTGGAAGTCCTCCGGCAAAGGAATGTGGACCACTTGCCGGGAGAAGCGGCCGGTTCTACCCACCGGCCGGCGAGAATTGCGTTGCCTCGCCCGGCGATCGCAGGTCTACTGCACCCAATGTTTGAGAAGATCACAGAAAAGCTGCAGAGCGCCATGCGGACTCTGCGTGGGCTGAACGTCATCTCGGAGAAAAACATCACGAGCGCTTTGGAAGATGTGCGAAATGCCCTGCTGGACGCGGATGTTTCCTTTGAAGTAATCAAATCCTTTCTGGAGAGCGTACGGGAAAAATCGTTGGGGCAGAAAGTGCTCCAATCCGTCGCTCCCGGCGAACAGCTCATAAAGATTATTAACGATTCTTTGGTGGAACTACTTGGCGGCGGCAAGGCCGGCGAAGACTGCGAGGAAAAGACGGTTCTTTCTACGGAAAAACCCCTGCGGATCTTACTGGTAGGGCTCAATGGCACCGGAAAAACTACCACAGCCCTAAAGTTGGCCCGCTGGCTCGGGCGAAAGGATTACAGCCCGCTTCTGGTGGCTTGCGACGTGCGGCGGCCGGCGGCCATCGATCAGCTGGAGCAGCTGGCCCAGGAGGGTGGGATCCGCTGTTTCGCCGATCGGAATTGCCGCTCGGCGCTGGAAGTTGCTCAAAAAGCATTGGTGGAAGCGGAAAGTACCGGCCTCGACGGGCTGATCTTTGACACGGCCGGTCGGCTCCAGGTGGACGGCGAGCTAATGAAAGAGCTGACAGAGCTGCAGAAAGTGGTACGGGCACAGGAAGTTCTGCTGGTGGCCGATGCGGCTTTGGGCCAGGAGGCCGTGGCCGTGGCGAAGGCTTTTCACAATTCCGTGGGACTCACCGGCATCATTTTGACCAAAGCGGATGGCGACGCCCGGGGCGGGGCGGCCCTATCCATGAAATATGGCGTCGGGGTACCCATCGTTTTCGTGGGTACGGGAGAGCACTGCGACGACCTGGACGTTTTTCGAGCGGAGGGTATGGCTCAGCGGATTTTGGGCATGGGCGACGTGGTGGCGCTGGTGGAGCGGGCTCAAGAGCGGGTCGATCGAAAGGAGGCGGACCGACTCTCTCGACGCATACGAAAGTCGGAGTTCGACCTGGACGACTACCTGTCCCAGCTGGAGCAACTGGGGAAAATGGGTTCCCTCGGTTCGCTGATGAAGCTGCTGCCGGGCGTTGGAAACGCAAATATTTCACCCCATGAGCTTTCTATGATGGGGAAAACTAAGGCCATCATACGGGCCATGACCCCCGAGGAACGGCGGCGGCCACAAATTATCGGCGGAAGCCGGAAAGTGCGCATTGCAAAGGGCTCCGGCGTTGAGCTGAGGGACGTCAATCACGTGCTCAGGCAGTTTGAGCGCATGAAAAAATCCATGAAAGCCATGAAAACGCCGCAAGGGAAGAAGATGTTGAAACAAATGTCGGCCTCGAGTGCGATTGGACATCTCTCTAAGATCTTTGGCAGCAAAGAATAGTCCTGCCATGGGGCGGCGTGGGACGGTGGAACTCCTCGGCGGGCTTGGGCGGCCGTTGGATTACTCCATTCCAGACGAATTGGCGGAGCAGATTGTCCCCGGTTCGCTGGTGGAAGTGCCTCTCCGGCGGCACCTGCGGCCGGCCGTGCTGCTATCTCTGGATGGAGATAGCTATGACGGCCCATTGCGTCCCATCGGCCGGCTCCTCCGGCCCCAACCGGTGCTGTCGCCGAATTTGTTGGCTTTGGCCCGCTGGATAGCTGCCTACTATCGCAACCCTCTCTGCCGGGTTCTGGAGTTGGCCGTGCCCGCCCATCTGCGCAAGCCGCAGAAACAATCATTTTCCCCTTCCCCTGATTGCGAACACGTTTTCGGTGAGTCCTTTGCCGTTCATTTGGCCGTGGGCAATGGGCGACAAAGGGAATGGGCCCTTCTGTCACTATTGGAACGAACTGTCCGCTCCGGCAGCCAGCTGTTGGTGCTGCACGGCGAAGTCAGCGGAGCAGAAAAATTTTTTCAAAAAATGTCTCAAAAATTCCCAGCCGTTCGCTCCGCCCTCTGGCACGGCAGCCTGGGCAATCGGGCTCGCCGGGAAATTTGGGAGGGACTCTTTACGGGGGAAATTTACGCCGTTTCCGGGACCCGCTCCGCCCTATTCCTCCCCTTCCCTCGCCTTGGCGCCATAGCCGTTGCCGACGAAGAAGATCCTAATCACCGACAGGAGAATGGAATCCGGTTCCACGGTAGGGACGTCGCAGTGCGAAAAGCCCACATAGAAAATGTCCCCTGCCTGCTTACCGCCCCGGCCCCTTCTCTAGAGGTCTTTCGGGCCGCTGAACGGGGGAAAATTCACCGCCTAGACCTCCCCGCCGATTTTTCCGCATTTCGGCCGACCATCGTCGCCGTGGATCTCTCCCCCATTCCGCCGGCGGGACAGCTGCTTTCGCCCGTGGTCCTCGGCCGCCTGCGAACAGCCCTGATGGAAAAACGGCGGGCCATTCTCCTGCACCCGCGAAAGGGCTTCTCCCGCTCCCACTGCGCCCACTGCGGGGGACTCTTTCGCTGTAAGGAATGCGGCACGGCGCTGAATTTTATGAGTCGCGGAGACGGCCATCGCTGCGATCGCTGCAACCGATCGTATCCGGCAAAGGCGCGCTGCGGGACCTGCGGCGGCGCCCTGCGGCGGGTCGGATCGGGCCTCCGAAAGGTAAAATTACTCCTGTCTCGCCACCTGCCCGAGGCGCGGATTTTTTGCCGGGAAAACGGAGAGAAGTCCGTAGCGCTAGAATCGGATGACCGATGGGATGTCCTGCTGTGCAGCACCCCACCGCCGGGAATCGTCGAGGCACCGGATGTGGGACCGGTGGCCCTGCTGGACGGGGATGATCTCTTCTATCCGAAGAACTTTCGCAGCGGCGAGCGGGCCTTTCAGTTCCTCTGGCGCCTATCGGACCGCATGCACTCCGGCCAGGAGTTGCTCATTCAAACGACTCGGACCGATTGCGCTCCGCTGCGCCACTTCCTCGCCGGCAAACGGGAATCCTTTTGCGCGGAAGAATTAGCCGCCCGCCGGGAACTTGCCTACCCGCCCCATCGCCACCTGGCCCTGCAAATTTTTTCCTGTGAGAATTTGTCGCGATTGGAAGATTTCGCCCATGGCTGGGCGCCGGTGCTCACCGAATGCTGCACCGCCTTGGCTTGCGCCGAATGGCGGGGCCCGCTGCTTTCACCGCGAAAGGAGCGGGGTCGATTTCGCACGAAATTTTGGATATTTTGCCACAACCTACTCCGCCTTACGGAATTATTAGACCAACGGCGGGAGCAATTTGGCCCCATGCCCGAAGGCATCCGGGAGGAGTGGGTCGCGGACCCTTTCTAGGGCCAGACCGGGCGGCTCTGGAAATCCCATTGACAGGCACCGGTAAACCGTTCCCATGGTCACCATGGCGCGAGAGCATGTGATCATCGAGTGCACGGAGGCGCGGGCCGAAGGGAAGCCGGCTTCCCGCTACATGACGACGCGCAATAAGAAGCTGCAGACAGAAAAGGTCGAAAAAAAGAAATATAATAAGTTCCTGCGGCGTCATACATTGCACAAAGAAATTAAAAGTTAGCGTCGATCGCAAAATTTACAGCTCCCCCGCGCGGATTCTAGTGGCTCTTTCCGAATTGCCTGAGCACCTGCCGGGCCGGGCACTTGGGCAGAAAACATTTCAAAAATTTTCAGCCCTTCGACGCGTTTGACTATATATTTTTGTGGGAAGTAGGCGGAGTCCGCAATTCGGGGAGGAATTCCGCTACGGCCAACCAAAGCAGAAGGGCGACCTCTTCCCGCTTTAGCGACCGTGGCGCATCGATAAATCCGACCGGCTGGGCGCAGCGGCTCTGAAGCCCCTCGTCGGGGACCAAATTCATACCAACGCCAACAATTATTTCATCTCTGCCGCTAATACTTTCCACGAGAATGCCTCCCACCTTTTTGCCTTCCCAAAATAGGTCGTTGGGCGGGGCCGATTCCAGCGGGATGGAAAATTTTTCACGAAAACGCTCCGCAATCCGCCGGGCCAACCGAAAGGCGAAGGCAGACCGGTCGTAGTCGGGCCGCACGCGATCAATCGCTAGGGAGAGATAGACATTCCCCTCCTTTTCACCGATCCATTTCCGCCCGCAGCGGCCCCGACCGGCGCTTTGGCGCCCCGCCAGAACGATGGCCGGCCGGCCTTCCGCCTTCGCGAGTTCTCGTGCAACATCCTGCGTGCTAGGAACCTCCTCCACGAAGCGAAAAATAAAATCTTTCAGAGAATCAGTTTGCAGGAGCGCCGCCTCCAAGTTTTCCAGGGCACTTGCCCATTCCGTCGCCATTGACAACGCGCGGACCTTGGACACCCTAGCAGCCATGGCAATGGAAAATGACGCGCCGCGACCCGCTCTCGGCGATCGTCTGCTGCTCTTCTTTTCCCGCCACGGCCGTTCGGTCTCCATCGGCCTGCTCTTACTTCTTCTTTTGTCGCTGGTGTTTGGCTGTGGCGCCGTTTTCCGACGCTCTCGCGTTGCCCGTGCGCAAAGCCGCTTTGCTGCCGCACAAAAAAGTCCTGACGCGCTAGCCGCCTTCGCGAGCTGCTTTGGGAACCTGCCCCTCGGCGCCCTCGCCTCCTACGGCACGGCCGACTACGCCGCGAATCGTGGCGACTTCATCGCCGCAGCGACCGCCTACGGCCGCTGTAAGGCGCTGGCGGCGGCCAAACTGGACGGCCTTGCCGCCATCGCCGGTGCCATCGCCCTCGCCCGTTCGGGCGAGCCGCGGGAAGCCATGGTACGGCTAGTGGCCGTAGCCTCGGACGAGGTACAGCCGACCATCGTCCGTGCGGGCGCCCGCTATTTTCAGGCGCTGCTGGCGCGGGAGGAGGGTCAGCCATCCCTGGCTCACGAGGCCCTGGAGGCTCTATCCCAACTGCCGGAGCGGGGCGATTGGGACAGGAGAGCAGCCGTTCTCTCGCTCCCTTGAGCTTTCCACCGTGGTCATCCAGTCCATGGAGCGCGGCCGCTGGGGAGAGTCGGTCGCTGCCCGCTTCCTCCGCCGCAAAGGCTACAAGATTGTTCAGCGTAACTGGCGTAGCGGCCGCTGGGAGATTGATTTGGTTGCCCAGGATGGCGGCGTGCTCGTGTTCGTGGAAGTGAAAACCCGCCGGCTGGGCGACGCCATTGGCGGCTACGGAGCGGCCATCGCACCGGCCAAGCGCCGTGCCCTACGAAATGCCGTTGGCGCCTATCTGCAAAACTTCGGCAGCGAACTGCCCTGCTGGCGCTTCGACATTGTGGAAATTTTCGCACCGGCCCACAGCCGCTCGGCAGAACAGATCTTCCATTTCGAGCGAGTTCCCCTCGACGGTTCGGGCCGGCCACCGGAACTTTCCGCTGGCCCGTAGGCGACGCGCGAGGAGCATAGATGGCTACGCCACAAGTGCAGTACTAGTCCTAAAATTCCTGGTCTCCTGGCACAGGGTTGCATCGGTCCGTAAAAATTTCTAAATTTTTCCCTTGCCGCGGGCGCGGCGGCCGTTAGCATGAACCCGATGTGGGACGCAGGGACGCAGGGACGCAGGGACGCAGGGACGCAGGGACGCTTTGCGCTTTTAGCAGCTTTTTGCGC
>JAIRMB010000028.1 GCA_031258995.1 Puniceicoccales bacterium | reverse complement strand
CTGCCAGAGTCACTGGAACTGCTTCCGCTACTGGAACTCGCATCCGAACTGCCAGAGCCACTGGAGACACTCGAGCTACTCCCGCTACTGGAACTCGCGTCCGAACTGCTAGAGCCGCTGGAACTGCTTCCGCTACCGGAACTCGCGTCCGAACTGCCAGAGCCGCTGGAACTGCTTCCGCCACTGGAACTCGCGTCCGAACTGCCAGAGCCACTGGAACTGCTTCCGCTACCGGAACTCGCGTCCGAACTGCCAGAGCCGCTGGAGACACTCGAGCTACTCCTACTGCTGACGATTGAGCCAGAGCTAGAAAGGTCTTCACTGTCCTGATTTCGGACGGTGACGATGTCGGACGGAATGGGGAAAAGTGGCCAAGGTTCAGGCGGATTCGGTCTGCCGAGGTAGGAAGGAGCACTCTCAGAATTTACGAGCGTGGCAAGGAGTTGCGTATCGTTTCTACAAATGGCAAATACATAGCCGGGAACACAGAAATTTTCCAGCTCTTCCCCAGTGCTGTTGGAATAGTCTTCTCTTCCAGAGAGAGTCTCGCCGTCACATTGGATCAAGACAACCGATTCATCTATCAGCAAACTTTGCAGCGTTCCGACGGCGCCCACGGCAATTTTTGCCGTGTCAGTGAGTTGCACATCCCCATAGGGAAAACGCAGCAACACATCATTTGCCGTAACATTCGTAGGCAATAAGAACTGCAATGTTCCACTAAGAATGGTGTTGAAAGCATTGATTTCGCTTACATTACTTTTGCTGTAGATGGGCCACTCGTAGGCGGTACAAACTTTGCCGCTTTCTATGTTAAAATTTTTAGACAATTGCTCGTAGCCAATGCGCAAGGTGGCAGATTCGCCCAGAGTGAACGAGCCATAGTTTCCATCTTGTCCTGCGAAATTTCCTTCGCCAGCGCCGAAGGAGGCGCCGTTCTGCAGCACCATTGTGCCGTAGGAAACCGTTGCTCCGGTACCTCCCTCAAACCAAATTTCCGATCGGTAGCCGTCCCAAAGAACCGTACCGGTCTGAGTGGAAAGGGGGTTAATTTCCCAAACAAGGTCTCTTTGCCCTTCATTGCCACTGCTCCGGATGGGATCATAGCAGTAGAAGGTACGGCCCGATTCGGCGCCAATTTTCACCGTATCATCGCATTGATCATTTTCGAAAAAAATTCCTTCCCGGTGGCCGTCTGCGGAATTTCCCTGGAAAATCACATCGCCCGTTTTTGCGGCCAGTTCGGCACTGCCGTTCACGAGTAGCGCACCGCCATGGCCTGCCTCTGTCCGATTCCTTAGAAAATAACTATTGCCCAGATCGCAAAAATTGCCCTCCGATCCTTTGAAATTAAGGCAAACAAACGCCGCACCGCCACCATTTTGGGCGGTATTTTGAGCGAATATTGAAGAGCAAAGGTCTCCATAAAAATCCGCGCAGCAGAGCGCCCCTCCCCTGCTGTTACAAGTGTTTTCGACAAACAGGGAATTGTGAATTCCATTGGCGAAATTGTCGGAGCAGATAAGCGCTCCGCCGTCCTCCGCTAAGGTTTGACCATCGAAGGCGATATTTTCCACGCCGCCCGCCGCACCGGTGAAATTAAAAAATCCACAGGTGCGGCCGGCCACTTTCTTCAATAGCGTCTGCGGTCCCTCGCCCCGTAGCGCGATGTTTTTACCGATACAGACTGCAGAATCAGTTTCAAACACGAACACACTCTCTGGGAAAAGTAGCACGCAGCCGTCAGCTGCACCTTGGATGGCTGATTCAATTCCTACTTCGGCGGGATCGGTCCAGCGCACAAGGATTACACTGTCGTCAATTCCAAACGAAAAATTCCAGCCTACAAGACCGATAAAGCCAAGCGCCGCGCCATATCGTCCCACCGGGCAGTCTGTACTCGCCCACGGATAGAAGACAAGGGAAAATGCCTCTCCGATGGAGGTTCGGCGGCCGATTGGCAAGACTCTGCCTGTAACGGAAGCTGGCGTACCGGCTGCCCATTCGCTGCCTCCTTCCTACATGGCGGAAATGGCGAGTTTTACGCCGTCGGAGCGGCAAATAAGGCAGCGGCCGATGGATAATTGAAATTTTTTTCCCAATCGATCCAAAATGCCTTCACTCTGTGCCTTCGACAGCACGTGGCCGCGGTCGAGAAAGAATAGGTGCAACAGCCGCCGCAGGAGTGCCCGCGGCGTAGAGCGAAAGGGCGGCAACAGAAGGGTGTCCCCTTCTAGCGACCGACGATAGAGCGACTTAGCCCATTCGGACAGCGCATCCGCGTCCTCCTGGAGCAGTTCCCAGCTGCGGACCATGGAACGGCCCAAGTCCCGCTGTCCCTCGATTGTGCGCCAGAGCGGCAGGAGCTCATTGCGGATGCGATTGCGGACGTGAAGTGGCTTTCCATTGCTTACATCTTCTCGCCAAGGCAATTGAAGCGTTGACAGATAGCGAATCAGGTCCGCCTTGGGCACGTGCAGCAGTGGACGCAGATGGACGGTGCCGTCGCGGAATCGTTTGATGGCGCGTGGCGCCGCGAGCCCATCCAGGCCGGATCCGCGACTCAGCCGCATCAGTAGGGTCTCACAGGCGTCATCCCTATGGTGTGCGGTCAACAGGTAGGGGGAGGCCAGCCCGCTCATTTTTTCTCGGAAAAAGGCCATGCGGTCGTGCCGCAGCGCGTCTTCGGCGGCGGGTCCACCCGCCGGGCGCCGTCCCCAAAAGAAGGGAAGTCCCAGTCGGGCGCTGAGTTCCTGAACAAATGCACGATCTCCCTCCGAGGCGCCGGGCCGTAGGCCGTGATCGTAGTGCAGCACGGCCAAACGAGGGCGCAATTCTTTCTGGCCGCAAAGTAGATGAAGAAGGGCGGTCGAGTCGGAGCCGCCGGAACAGGCAACGCAGAGCGGCAAAGGCCCATCGGCCACCGCGAGAACCTTTCCATCGAGCTGCGGAAAATCCACCAATCCCGTGAAAGGGCGAAAAAATCTCTGACAACGCCTTTCGTCAGTTTTGAAGAATTGAAAGGATCAGTACGGAAAAGGCTCCATGGACAAATTTGGGCGAAGCGACATCCACCGCAAGCACCCATTTACTTACAAAAATAATCGCGATTTGCGTAAACTAAAATTTTCCGTATAATGCGGTCGTGTCTGGCCTCCAACTGAGTCAGAGTGTTTCTTACCCCGTAACTCCGGCAGAGCATGGAGCCGTAGGGAGGCACTCTCCCGACAGTTCCACGTCCATATCGCAACTCGAATGCGTGGAAACGAGTAAATTTACACTTCCCGGTTTGTCGTTTGCGAGCGCCATATATGCGGCTGCGGGCTCCGTTGCACTGCTTGTTGGAGCGGCAGTCGGCAGCCCAGTGTGTATTATGCTTGCTCTTGAATCATTTGCGGCGAGTTCGATGGTGACGTTATTTTGTTTTATCACAGATCTATTTGAGCGACCATTTCTCTTGATGGACAGTGCTACCTTCAGCGTACTCGCCCGTTCCGTTCGCACAGTCCTGTCCTCAGAAAATCTTCACTCAGAGGAGCGCGAGCAACTCGCAACCCTCAGCGAAATGATGACAAATCTCACTACGAGAGTGGAATTTATTATGAACGGCCGTGCCGTGCTCGGACTTCAGAATCTGGTGCGAATTGACCGAACGGCCGGGCAGTTGATCCTCGAACAATTCACAGAAAATGAGCAGCGCTATATTCTTCGCGCACGCCCACGGAAGGAACATAATGACCGCAAGTAGCTGCACAAAAATTAATTAGAGCATAAAGCCGCTGCGGCCGGTTTTCCTTGTTTTCGTTTTTGGGGCCCATAGGATTGGTACCCATGGTGGGCCCGGTCGCGCGCTATCGCATGTGGAAAGAGAGAAGGCGAATTCGTCAGGATGCCCGCAATCTACGGCGCTGGGTCCAGCGCGTACGGCATTTGCGGGAAGATCTTCTGTCTCTCGAAGACAGAAAAGAGCTAGCAGAGGCGCTGGTAGAATTGCGCCAAAATGCGCGGCGACCGCCGGAGGAGTTGCGGGGACGAGTTCGTCAGCTTCTTCACCGATCGGGAGGGAAATTGTTCCCGGCCCGTACATTGGCGGAGAATGCGGAAGCATTCCTTACGGCCGCTATCCTGGCCCTGACCATTCGCGTTTTCTTTTTGCAGCTTTTTTCTATCCCAACCAACTCCATGTGGCCCAGCTATAAGGGCATGACAGCGGAATATCCCGCCGCCGTAGGTCGAGCCCCCGTCGGGAATTTCTTCTGCGGCGCCACGCCCTACGACCTGATCAGTCCAGAAAGCGGGCCCATCTTGATACCCATTAACGACAGCAGGCAGGTCCAGAAACAGCGCTCCTTTTTGCCCTACAGCGACGTGCGGGGATGGCGCTGGGGCATCTGGCCAACCCGCCTCCGCCGTTACGAGCTGCTCGTCGGCGGTAAATCAGTTTTCATCAACGTACCCAGGGAGTTCGACATGGAACAGTTGCTCATGCGGCGCTTTTTCCCGAGCGTCGATTCCCACCGGATTGTCGACGCCATTACTCAGCGCGGGTCGGAAATTCGACGAGGCCGACGCCTCCTGAGCACGGGGCAGCATACGGGAAAGTCGGAAGCCTTCCTTTCTTTCGAAATTATTCATGGCGATGTGCTTCTTGTGGACCGTCTTACACCACATTTCTTTCCGCCTCGACGGGGCGGAACGGTGGTTTTTGCCACCCGATCCGTCCCTAGCCTGCAGGACAAGGACGATCGCTACTATATCAAGCGGATGGTGGCGACCGGGGGGGACGAAGTTGCCGTCCAAAACGGAAAACTGCTTGTCAACGGCGCGGAGGCCAATTTTTCGCCCGCAATGGAAAAAAACAACCGGCAGCAGGCACCTTTTAATGGCTACCAGCCCCTAGGCTCCCTGTCTTCCGGCCCCGCTCGGGTTCCGGACGGCCACGGCTTCGTCATGGGCGACAATTCGTCCTACAGTTACGATAGTCGCTATTTCGGCGCAATTCCGCTCCGGGCAATCATTGGCCGCCCCCGTATGCACCTCTACCCGCTCGTGGCGGCGCAAGATAATGTTCCTAAAACCAAGCGGAGCTCCGGCAAGGCACGGCCCTTTTTCCATTTTTGGAATCGCTACGCGAGGGGCGAATGAATTGGGCCTCGGCGACGGGTCTAGCGAAGGACCTTCTGTTCGAGACTAGAGAGAATTTCTTGGGCCCGCACGATGACGGTCCGTGGTAGGCCGGCCAGCTGAGCCACGTGAATGCCGTAGGAGCGGTCCGCCGGGCCTTCTAATATTTTGCGGAGGAAGAGGACCTTCCCGTCCCCTTCCCGTACGGCCAAACGAAAGTTGCGCAGGCGCGGCAGACTATCGGTAAGTCGAGTCAATTCTAAATAGTGGGTAGCAAAAAGGGTGCGCGGTCCACGGTCGTCGGGCCCATGCAGGTACTCCAGGACTGCCCAGGCTATGCTAAGCCCGTCGTAGGTGCTGGTGCCGCGGCCGATTTCGTCGAGGATGACCAGGCTATTTTCCGTGGCGCCGTGCAGGATGGCGGCCGTTTCTTCCATCTCCAGTAAAAAGGTGGAACGGCCTCGAGAAAGGTCATCGCCGGAGCCGATGCGGGTGAAAATGCGGTCCACGCGGCCGATTTGGGCGGAGGCGGCCGGCACCCAGCAGCCCGTTTGGGCCAGAAGGACGATCAGGGCCACCTGTCGCACGTAGGTAGACTTGCCTCCCATATTCGGCCCCGTTACGAGAGCAATTTGGCAGCCATCGCTATCTAACTCGGTACCATTGGGAACGAAGTAGGCGCTTTCGCCGGGTGGCGGCTCCGATTTTTTCAAAATTTGCTCAATGACCGGATGGCGGCCATCGACGATGGAGATGTGCCGACTTCCATCGACTCCGGGCCGCACATAGCACTCGTCGCAGGCCAGGAGGGCCCAGCCGGAAAAAACATCCAGCTGTGCCAGAATTTGGGCCGCCACTGCCAGCCGCTCTCCTTGCTCTAGCAATTTCCGAACTACGCCCTCAAAGAGTTCCACCTCTAGCCGCAGGGCAGAGGAACGGGCCTCCAAAATTTCCGCTTCCTTTGCCCGCAGTTCTACCGTCGTATAGCGCTCCCCATTCACCACCGTTTGCCGCCGGATGTAGTGGGCTGGCACGCTGGCCACGTTCGACTTTGTCACCTCTATGAAATAGCCAAACGTGCCGCTGTGTTTGATGCGTAAATTTTTAATGCCTGTCGTCGCCTGTTCTCGCGCCTCCCATTCGCCCAGCCAGCGTTCTCCGGAATCGAGCAATTTCCGACAGGCGTCTAATTTTTCGTCGAAGCCGTCCCGCAGAAAGCCGCCCTCCGCCGTATCCGCGGGCAACGTATCCGCCAGGGCGGACCGCAAAAAGGCCCGCAATTCGGAAAAATCTCCGATCGCCTCCACCAGGTCCGCCACCCGATTCCAACCCCGCTCCCGGCCAACCGTCTGACAAATTTCCGGAAGTACTTCCAGCGTGGTCAGGATGGCCCCCACCTCCCGCGGTTGGCGGATCCTATTTTGCAGACGACCCAACATGCGGAGCAGGTCTCGCACCTCCCGCAGCAGGTTTCGCAGCCGCGCAGTTCCATCCATGTTAGCGAAAAATTCCCCCACGCAACTCTGCCGTCGATCGATCTCCTCCAGAGCGAGGAGCGGCTGGGCAAGAAATTCCCGCAAAAGTCGGGCGCCGGCTGCCGTGACAGTCCGGTCGACGGCGGCCAGCAGACTGCCCTCCCTGGTCCCCCGTACGGATCGAAAAATTTCCAAATTGTTCACCGTGGTCCGATCCAGCTGCAGGGCATTTTCGAAACGCATTTCTTGGATACTGTGCACGTTCCGCAACGGCCCGCCCAAATTTCGAGCGGCATAGCGGAGAATGGCTCCGGCGGGGCCCAGAGCCGGATGGTCGACGGAAATGGCGAAGGACTCTAAGGAACGGACGGCCAATGTCTCCAGAATTTGACTCCGGGCGGCGGCGGGATCAAAAAAAGAAATGGGCAATTCTGTTGTAAGGCGCCGAGTGGAAAGCAATTGAAACGCATCTAGCCAGAATTCCTTCCGATCCGCCCAGCGCTCTCTGGCGTCTTCCCGGACAAGAATTTCCTGCGGATCTAGGGCAGAAAAGGAGGCAAGGAGAGCGTTTACGTCCGGTGAGCTGGCGATGCGGAGTTGACCCGTAGAAACGTCCAACCAGGCGCCGTGAACGCCGCGGCCATCGACGTCGAAGGCGAGCAGGTAGTGGTTAGCCCGAGCGTCCATCTGCTCATCCTCCAGGGCAGTCCCGGCCGTGTGGATGCGGGTTACGGCACGCCGCACGATGCGGCCCGGGACTGCCGGCTCCAGCTGGTCGCAGACGGCCACCTTCCAGCCGGCGTCGAGAAGTTTTTTCAGATAGCCGTTCGCCGCGTGGTAGGGGACGCCGGCCATGGGCATGCCTTGCCGCTGCGTAAGAGTGACGCCCAAAATCTTCGAAGCGATCCGGGCGTCTTCGTTGAAAAGCTCATAGAAATCCCCCAATCGAAAAAAAAGCAGCGTTCTTTCCGGCAAGGACTGGCGCACCTCGTCGTACTGGGTCACCATGGATGTCTGCCGTGCCGTCGAAGGACTCACCGCGGCTTCTAAAGGCGAATCACCTTGCGGGCGCAAGGAAAATGCAACCATAGGCTCATGTGTTCCGGCAATGGACCTAATAGGCAGTGCCGAGGCGAGTGCAAACTCTCTACTATCTAGCGAAAATCAGGGATTTACACTGCAGATAAATAATCCGCGTTTACTATGTGCCAATCAAAACTTATGCCTATCGTATATTCCGACTTCTACGATTCCGGCTTTGGGGATGAGGTGGGCACTCCCTTTTCATCCGCACTCGCAACAATTGCGAGGTTGGATACGCCTTGCAGGTCAAAGAAAAATAGAATCAATCGGGACTAGCGCCACTCGCAAAAAATGCTTCCGCTTTTGCTGCTTCTGGGGGCGGACATTTTAAGCCCGAGCTGGGCGGCGCAGCGAGCAGATTTACCGGCTAAATTTTGGCGAAAACGGCAACTGCCGTAGAGGCTTTTTTACGCCAAAAGCCCCATCATTCTCTCAGCGACTACTAACTAGGAAGGAATTGGATGGGCCCGATCGCCGCTTTCGCAGAGGACAATCGTACCGGCCGGTTTTTCCCGGTTGTCAGCTGAATTTCTTTCGTTTCAATGGCTACGACATGTATCTCCCGTATTTCGGCCTTGCCAGGTCCCCCTTCGGCATTGCTCCGGACCCGGACTTTCTCTATTTGAGCCCGCAACATGGTGAAGCGCTCGCCCATCTCCGCTACGGCATTGGCCAGCGGAAGGGGATTGTGGTACTTACGGGTGAGGTGGGCTGCGGCAAAACGACCCTCCTCCAGGCGCTGCTGCGGGAACTGCCTGCGCGGAAGTACCGCAAAATCATTCTAAAAAACCCCACCGTGGACCTGGTCGATCTCTACGGACAAATCCTCCATGAGCTGGGTCTACCCGGGGATTCCCGCTCGCCGCTGGCACTGCTGGATCAGGTATCCGACGCGCTGCGGCGCTACGAGCGGGCCGGTCGCGACATCGTGTTGGTCATCGACGAAGCCCAAAACCTTTCCGCGCAGATGCTCGAGCAATTGCGCCTACTCTCCAATCTGGAAACCAAGGACCATCGAATTTTGCAGATCGCTCTGGTAGGGCAGCCGGAATTGAGAAAAATGCTCAGAAAGAAGGAGCTACGCCAACTGCGGCAGCGCATCCCGGTCTACTACGACCTGCGGCCGCTCCGTTTTTTGGAAACTGTAAAATATATCAATTACCGGCTCGCCTATGCCGGCAGTAGCGGCGGGGTGAAGTTTTCTCTGGCGGCGACGGGAGCCATTCACCGGGCGGCGAAAGGCATCCCGCGGGTGATCAACGGCCTCTGCGACCGGGCGCTGCTCTCC
>JAIRMB010000025.1 GCA_031258995.1 Puniceicoccales bacterium | reverse complement strand
GTTGCCAGATTATTAGGGCCGCCCCTTGCGGGGCGGCCCTCGGTTTTACCGTGACCTACGGGTGCGACTTACGTCGAAAATGGTGAATCGGCGGGACCTCTTTATCGCAGTGGGGCCGTGGATACGAAGGTCAATTCCGGCGGTCAGTTTCTTTTTTTAGCCGGCGCCGCACATCCGCGTCGCATTCTATTGGTTTTTATAGGTTTTGTCCCTAAGGTCCCGAGTTTGCGTCGTCTTTTGCTGCTTCTGCGTCAACATGTTCTTGGCAAAACAGAACAGAAATTCTGCCGGTAAGGCAGCGCACGATATCACGGAGGATCCGTCACTATCTCTGCACCATAAATAATATTTGTCTGCGGCGCCTATGTGTCGCTCCATACTTCCGGATGGGTTTTCCCGTCGCAGCGATCTTTCAGAGGCCGGCTCACTGTACATTAGCTCCATATTATCCCGCGGACAGAATACAGGAGGAGTGTGAGGTTCTACGAAGCAATTGCTAATTGCAATTCCATTTTCGTGCCCGGTAACGGCAGATACGCGTATGTCTTGTTGTATTGCCCTAATAGCTGCTCCGCGCTCGAAGGGCGCCAGAGATCTTGTTATGGAGAAAATAGGCTCTAACTTAATGCCTGGGTATTCGGTACAGGTAAAACTTCTGACGTCAAACCTAACACCTGAAAAGGACCATACGCTGTGCTGCATTCCTTCAATTGAAAATTTGTGTTTTTGATATGTCCGCCCATCTTTTCCGATTATAATTTGGTCGGTACTGGCTGCGGCGACTCCATGGGCCGGTTGCTCGCCAGCGGCCGTCGAAAGCCACCGTCGTCGCAGCGATGGAAAAATTTTGATCAGAAGGTATTGCCACCACCTTAGTTGGCGGGCGATGGGAGTGGTAGACACTCCGCTGCCGTGTGGCGGTGGAGTGATACTTTTGCGTGGATTTACGGCCTCGGGGCAGCCGCCATCTGCGGGCCGTTGAAGGGGGGCGCGGTAACGTGTTTTTTGGGCGTCAACGGACCAACAAGAAACGCCAGTATCGATAAAAACAAGAAGAATGGCAATTTGATATTTGAGTGTAATGCATTAGGTGTTAGGCCGGAGCCCATTTTATATCAATCGTGCGCCGGCGCCAAAGACGCGCTGTTCTCGCAAAGGAGCTTCGAATCTAAGTGGCATTTCCAATAATTTCTCTTCTTCGGCTATCGAAATGCCCAATTTTTCCGCTTCGGCAACTTTCGATCCCGGCGCAGAGCCGACCAAAAGCAGATCCACCTGCCTGGAAAGGGCCGACCGGACGGAGCCGCCCGGCGCCTCAACGCGCCGCCTGAGCTCTTTCCGTCCGAAGGTGAAAAAGGTGCCGTTGATTGCAAAAATTTTGCCGGCCGATGGTCCGTCCGCCGCCGCGCTTTCCACAAATCGCAGACCTAGCGTTTCCAGTTCGTCTGCCAGCCGCCGGTTGCGGCCGTTCTGAAAAAATTTTTGCACGCTCGCAGCCACGACCTCGCCGATGCCTTCATAGCTTCGCAGCTCTCCTTCGCCGCAATCCGATAACTTTTTCAGCGATGGCCAGCGTAGTGCCAGCGTTTTTGCCGTTTCTGCGCGTGGAATACCAATACCCAGCCGCCAGTGGGGCCGAATTTTCGCCTTTTCGGTGCCATCCAAAAGCCGTTGGGTCGACCGTTCGCCCGTCCGCGGGAGAGCGGTTCCATTTACGGATGAAAAATGTCCGTAAGGTTCCGCACTAGACCAGCCCCCGTAAGCTGTCCGATGCGCCGGGGCCCTAGAGAGGCGATATCCATGGCAGAGTAGGGGGCAAAATGTACCGGTCGGCGAGCGAAAACGGGAAGGCGTCGGTCCGAAAAAGTTTTGGAACTTCCCGATTACCGTTTCGGCAAGTGAGCGTTTTCTGAGGGATTCCTTCCCTTGCGGGCTCTCGGTGGCGGAATTTTTCTGCGGCTGGATTACCCTCAGATGGGCTTCGGGCAGATCTTTGGAGAAATTGCCGGACGGGCCGGAATCCTCAACGGTCGCCGGACTGGCGACGGCGAGGCAGCCGGGCTGGTTTGGGCCGCCGCTGGAAAAATCCCTGGGGTGACACCATAGAGCTCTATGGGCGATGCCGCTGGTCCCACGTGAATGGTGGCGATTTTCCAGAAGAAGCGCTTTCCTTCCAGTCGGCACCGGATCCGTCTCGGCGGTCGACTCTTCTGCTGGGCCGGTAATAGGCTATTATCATGATGTGGAGCACTTTATGTCGACGAAATGTTTGGCTTGGCCAGAGGCGCAAAAAATGGCGCGAAAATCCCCCAGCCCTCGCTGAAAGGCGGTCGCGCGGCCGGCGAACTGGACTGCAGCTATCGGCCCACCGCGGCAGGATCTCTCTCTTCGCGGCTCTGCCGGAACGCAAAGGGGCTTGAGCGAGCGCTTTCCTCCGCGCTACTATTTATTGGATTCCGGGGGTCCTGCGGTGCGCTCTGCGCGCTGCGAGAACCAGAAAAATTGCCGGACTGCCCATTCCGCTGTCCCTATCACAGCACGTAGTCGCGCCAACCGCCCATAATTTTTTGAGACTCGGAAAAATGGGCCAGTAATTTCCTGCGCTTATCGGTCTCTTCCCGGTCGCCGCTGGCGGAGTCGTGGCCCTCGTGGCTGTAGCGGGGATAGAAGGTGCGGCCACGATCTAGGCAAATGCAAAGCTCATAGCAATGGTCGCAGACGGGGTCGTATTTGGGTCCCAGCGTGCAGCCGGTGATGGTGCGTAATTCCTCGTCATTGCCCCAGGTGTAGGCGAGGATTTCGTTCGTGCCGGCCAGCCGGTTACCTTCGATTTCCCCCGTCCGTTCGATGTCGTGGAGCGCGTGATTAAATTCGTGAAAAATCGTCCCAGCCAAAGTTTTAGGCTTTGGTACGATCTCACCATTTCCATCCACGTAGTAGTACTGGCGGGCGTTGATTCCGTTCCCTTCGCCGTCGAACATTTTCAAATTGATCTTTACGGCGTAATCCTTCAGCGAGTACTGGTTCACGTTGCCGTCGTAGGCGATCAGAGAAATTTTCTTTCCGCCCCGCCGCATGTTCGCCTTGGTCACAAGGAATCGGAAGAGGGTACGACCGACCACGTTAGAACAAATTTCATCCAGGGCGTTCTCAAACTCCGGCTCGTAGCAGACATAGTCATTTGCCCGCCCACGCACTTCGGAATCCTGGGTCTGCGAATAGACCAATGTTTCCTGAAAAGATAGGTGTAGGGCCTCGGCGTCGCGGAAAAACTTGGCTTCATTAAAAACAGGCCCGCCGGCGATTGGCTCCAGAAAAAGAGGGTTCCTTGCCATTGCGGGAGGATACTCAAAAATAGCATTTTTTACAAATTAAAAGGCGCCGTATCTATGATTTGAAAGCCGTGCAAATTGGCGAGTTGCGGCGCTATAAAATGCTGTGGGACACCGCTACGCCCACCGAGACGATGGAAACAATGGTCATCAATTTGATGAGAATGTTCAAGCTAGGTCCGGCCGTGTCCTTGAAGGGATCGCCCACCGTATCACCGATGACGGTGGCCCGGTGCGCTTCGGAGCCTTTCCCGCCAAAGTTTCCTTCCTCAACGAATTTTTTTGCGTTATCCCAGCAGCCGCCGGCGTTCGCCGTAAAGATGGCCAGCACGAACCCGCTGGTGAGGGCGCCGCAGATCAGCCCCAGCACGCCCGGAACGCCGAAAGTGAACGCCATTGCAAGAGGCGCGGCCAGGGCCAGAAGGGCCGGAAAGACCATCTCCCTCTGGGCGGCGGCGGTGGAAATGCGGACACATTCGGCGTAGTCGGGGTCCGTTTTGCCCTCCAAAATGCCGGCGATTTCCCGGAACTGGCGCCGCACTTCCGCAACCATTTTACCGGCCGCCCGGCCGACCGCGTTCATGGTAAGGCCACAGAAGACGAAGGAGAGCATGGAGCCGACCAATAGACCCAAAAGAAGTTTAGGGTTAAGAATATGCACTTCAAAGTAGTGGAGAAAGTCTACCAGAGAGGCTTTAGAAATGGGAACGCTTTCACCCGAGAAATAGAGATCCGTCTGGCCGGTCCGCTGCAGGTAAATGCGAATGCCTTCCACGTAGGAGGCCAGGAGCGCCAGGGCGGTGAGGGCAGCGGAGCCGATGGCGAACCCCTTTCCCGTTGCGGCGGTCGTATTGCCGAGGGAATCTAGCGTGTCCGTGCGGCGACGGACGAAGGGATCCAGTTTGCTCATTTCCGCATTGCCGCCGGCATTGTCGGCGATGGGGCCAAAGGCGTCGGAGGCCAACGTGACTCCCAGGGTGGAGAGCATGCCCACGGCAGCTACGCCGATGCCGTAGAGGCCGATAGCGACGTCGGAAAAATCAAAGTGGCAGGCGAAGCCGTAGGCGCAGATGGTGCCCAGAACGACAGCCAGCACCGGAAGGGCCGTAGAGACCATCCCTACGCCGAGGCCGCCGATGAGGACCGTGGCGGGGCCCGTTTGGCCGGATTCGGCGACCCGGCGGGTAGGGCCGTGGGCCTGGGACGTATAGTATTCGGAGGATTTGCCGATGGCCATGCCGGCCAGTAGTCCCGTGACGGTAGAGCCCCAAATGCCCAGTCCATTGGGGATTTTCATCAGATAGCAGAGAGCCAGGCATCCTGCGCCGGTCAGCAGGCCGCTGAGGTTGATGGCCCGATTTAGCGATCGGAGAAGGCGGGAGACGGTGGCCCCCTCGCGGGTCCGAACGGCGCAGACGCCGGCGATGGAAAAGAGCACGCCCACGGCGCCGATCAGGGCGGGCAAGAGTACGGCCCGCATCTGCAGCGCGCCGGTGCCGCGGAAGGCGGCGGCGCCCAGCGCGGCGGCCGCCAAGATGGAGCCGAAAAAGGATTCGTAGAGGTCAGCCCCCATGCCGGCCACGTCCCCCACGTTGTCTCCCACGTTATCGGCAATGGCGGCCGGATTGCGTGGGTCATCCTCCGGAATGCCCGCCTCCAACTTCCCCACCAAATCCGCCCCTACGTCGGCAGCCTTGGTGAATATGCCGCCTCCCACGCGGGCGAAGAGGGCCTGCAGGGAAACGCCCATGGAGAACGTGACCATCATTCCGGTAATGGCAGTGAGCCGCTCGTCGGCCCCGAGCAGGGCAAAACGATTCAGCACGAAGAACCAAAAGGAGTAGTCCAGGAGGGCGAGACCCACCACCGTGAGGCCCATGACGGCGCCACTGCGAAAGGCCACCCGGAGGGCGGAATTGAGGGAATCGGTTGCCGCCTGGGCCGTCCGGGAAGCCGCCCGCGTGGCCGTCTGCATGCCGAAAAAGCCGCTCAAACCGGAGGCAAAGCCGCCCGTTAGGAAGGCGCAGGGAAGCCAGCCGTTCTGCAGGCGTAAGCCATAGGAAAGGAAGGCCAGCAGCGCGGCGAGGCAGAGGAATACGACAATCACTACTCGGTACTGCTGAAACAGATAGGCTCGCGCTCCTTGCCGCACGTGGTCGGCAATGCGCACCATGCCCGCGCTGCCCTCAGGCAAGGCCACCATGTGGCAGTAGAAGCGCCGTGCCAACGCAAGGGAAGCGACGGCCGCCAAGGGAATGAGCCAAAAATAAAGCGGCATGGGAGACCTCCTAGGGAAATTCGGCGTCAAAGGAAACTTGCTCAGATCGGCCGCCGGTCAGCCATTGGAATACGGTGCAGTTTTTCCTGGCAAGATTTTTCACACAGCTTACCTTTGAGAAAATTTTGTGGAAACCGTTCATACTCCGAGCACCGCTGAAGCGAAATCGCTAGTTGCGAAGCAGTTCACTCTGGGTCGGGCCGGTGGTCCTTCCAAACCCAGGTCCTCTCCTTCCCGTTGACTTCTGCCGCGTCGGCGGTCTTTCCGCCATGCCCTAAGGGCTCCCGCGACGCGAGAAGTTGAGGTGGACGGCCCCGAAAAATGTGCACAGGAAATATCCATGGCGCATGCGATCACGGCGGAGCAGGAGCGGGTCTACGGGAGTCTGCTGCTGGGCCGCAGCGTGCTGCTGCTGGGCGCGGCTGGGACGGGCAAGTCGGAATTTATTCGTCACGCGCGGAAGCATCTACCCGGTCGCGTGGCCGTCGTTGCGCCCACCGGCATGGCCGCCATGAACGTGGGGGTGGGGGCCGTCACAATTCATTCCTTTTTTCAAATTCCACCCACCGCCAGCGGCTATTTTCAACCGGAACTTTTTGCGGTAAAGAGCCGAGTGGCAGGGCTTTTGAAGAACGTCGATTATTTGATCGTGGATGAGGTCTCCATGGTGCGGCCGGACCTCTTCGATCTGATGGAGTCCCTGGCCCGGCGGGCGCGTGGAAAGTCGGAATTTTTCGGCGGCATCTGCCTGCTCCTGGTCGGAGATTTTCACCAGCTGCCGCCCGTCATCCGGAGCGAGGAACGGGAGCCGTTCCGCGCCAACTACGGGTTTCCCAATGCCTATTTTTTTGACGCTAAATGTCTCCGAAACGGAGAACTCGCCGTAGTCCGCCTGACGAAGGTATTCCGCCAGCGGTCGGAAAAATTTCTCGACCTGCTGGACCGCATCAGCCGCGGCGATGTGGACGGTGCGCTACTGCGGGAGCTCAACGGCCGGGTCCTGGGGACAAATTCGGAACCGCAGGGGGCGCTGATCATCACTCCCTATCGGGAGGCGGCGGAACGAAAAAATGAAGAGGAGTTGGACGCCCTGCCTGGGATTGTGCACGAGTACGTGGGCCAGCGGTCCGGCACATTCTTGCCCGTGAACGGCGAAGAACTGCCCAGTCCGGAACGGCTCCTGCTCAAAGAGGGCGCCGCCGTGCTGTTCACCTGTAACGGGCCGAAGGGTGAGTGGGTCAATGGCAGCGGCGGAACGGTCAAACGGCTCGCCCGAGATCACATCGTGGTGCAGCTGACCGCCCGAAGGCGGACACTTGCCGTGGGCCAGCACCAGTGGTCTCACATTCTGCCTAAGGGGGACGAATATGTGGAAACGGGCACTTACCGGCAGTTTCCGCTCCGTCTCGGCTATGCTCTCACCGTACATCGGACCCAGGGAAAAACCTGCGACGAGATTATCCTCCAGCGGGACCGCCGCTTTTTCGCTCATGGCCAACTCTATGTAGCCCTTAGCCGCGCTCGAACCATAGAAACGGTCCACCTGACGCAGCCCCTTTCGCCAACGGATGCGCTGACGGATCGGCGCGTGGTCGACTACTATGCCGGACTGGCTGGCGCTTCCTGACATTCGACAGAACCCGACCGCAAAAAATAATTTTTTTGACATTGCCCACTTTGGCTGATAGCTTACGCCCCGTGAGGGGGAGAGGTTTTTTTTGTGCTCTGGTGGTCCTGTGCACTTCTTTGGGGTCGGCTTTCGGAAATTCCGCATTTGCAAAAATTTTCGGATATGGAAATGGTGTGTCTGCGGCCCTAGTAAAGGGGAACAGAGCATCCGTCCATCCGGATGGATCGCACGAAAGGGCGAAGACTCTACTTTTTGTTAATTCCTGTGTAAATAGAAAAACCTCCCGTACCAACCGCATAGCCGGTGAACTGGTTTCGCTACTGCGGGAGAAGGGCGATTTCGCCGTCGACGAGCTGGTGCTGGAAAATGAGAACATGGCCCTGACAAAATCTAAGAACCTGACAAAGAGATTGCAGCTGGCTAGGGACGGGAAATTTTCCGATAGAATTTTTCGCTATGCCCAGCAGTTTAAGAACGCCGACGTGATTGTAATCGCGGCACCTCAGTGGAATTTCTGCTTCCCGAGCCTGTTAAAATCCTATGTCGAATTAGCCAGCATAGCCGGCATAGTCTATAGCTATGATAAAAGCGGGAAGCCAATCGGCCTGTGTAAAGCGGAGAAGTTGTACTATGTAACGACCCGCGGCGGCATAGGCGGAGATCAAAATGACCATGGATTTGCCATAATTGCCAAGCTTGGCGAGCAGTGCGGCATTAAAAACATTCAATGCATCAGCGCGGAGGGACTCGATATTTTGGGCAATGATGCTAAATCGATCACAGAGAAAACGATTAAGAGTTTACCGGTGCTGATAAGATGAACGCACCCGCCGGCCGTTGGGAAAGGCAATCTGCGAGTCATTTTCTCTTGCACACGAGCGAAAAATGACGCAATGAATGCGTCATTCTATGCTGGAATTGCAATACTTGCGAGAGCATCGGGAGGAGGTCCGCGTTGCTTTGGCTAAAAAAAAATTCACCGTCGATCTGGAAGAATTTTTTCGGCTGGACGAGGAGCGGAGGAGCAGAACGACCGCCTATGAGCGGGCTCGGGCAGAACTGAAGGCAGCCGGCGATGGACTGGCGCTGTTGGATCGATCCAGCTCCGAATTTGCCGAACGGGCCGGCCAATTGCGGGTGCGGTCGGAGCGAACAAAAGAGCTAGAAATTGCGCTAAAGGAAACGGAAGCTCTCTGGGAGCGGGCATATCTGGCCATTCCCAACGTGCCCCATAGGAGCGTGCCCGTCGGCCGGAGCGAGAGGGACAATGTTACCGTATGCGTCTGGGGCGACCCGAACGCCGTTTCTCCCCACGCAATTCCGCACTTTGACATTTCCTGGATGGACCGGGCACTGGACTTTGGCCGCGGCGCCAAGGTCACCGGAGCCGGTTTTCCTTTCTACGTCGGCCCCATGGCGCAGCTGGTACGGGCTCTGTTGCAGTTCTTTTTGGACTGCGCCGCCGAACGGGGCTACGTGGAATTTCTACCGCCCATTCTGGTAAATGGCGCCAGCGCCACGGCCACGGGCCAGCTGCCCGATAAGGAGGCCATGATGTACGAGATGCCCTTGGACGGCTTTTACGCGGTCCCTACGGCAGAGGTGCCCGTAACAAACTATTTTCGCGGTGAAATTTTGGAAGAATCTCAGCTGCCAGTCCTGCGCTGCGCCTACACGCCCTGCTTTCGGCGGGAAGCGGGCAGCTGGGGAAAGGACGTGCGTGGGCTCAACCGTTTGCACCAGTTCGATAAGGTGGAGCTGGTGAAGTGGGTTCATCCCGATCACTCCTTCGAGGAGTTAGAATCGCTGCGAGAGGACGCGGAACGAATCTTGCGGCTCCTAGAAATTCCCTATCGGGTCTTAGCCATCTGTACCGGCGATATGGGCTTTCCTCACGCCAAGCAGTACGATCTGGAGGTCTGGGCCGGCGGCCAGCGGCGCTGGTTAGAAGTTTCTAGCTGCAGCAATTTTACAGATTTTCAGGCCCGACGGGCGAATATCCGCTTTCGGCCGGCGGATGGCGGAAAGCCGAGGCAGGTTCACACGCTCAACGGGTCCGGTCTCGCCGTTCCTCGCGTTCTCGCTGCACTGCTGGAAAACAATTTCAATGCAGACGGGTCCGTGTCCATGCCCGGCGCGCTGAGGACCTACTTGAAATTTGACCGGCTGCGCCTGTGACGGGAGCTTCCCGTCGTCCAATTTGTTTGCGGAAAAGTGGTATTTTTTTCACATCGGCCCATGCCAGTTCGAGCGCCGACCTTCTCCATCGTCGTTCCTATCCGGAACGGAGAGCGGTACCTGCGGCAGTGCCTAGAAAGTGTACGGTGCCAGGGCGAGGACGACTGGGAGTGCCTCTGCGTGGACGGCAAATCTACGGACGGGACGGAGAAAATTCTTCACTCCTTCGCCGGCGCGGACAGTAGGTTCGTCCTACTCGAAAGTCCTGGCCCGAGTGTGGGCTGTGCGCGGAATGGCGGCATAGGACGTGCCCGAGGCCGCTGGATTGCCTTTTTGGATGCCGACGATCTTCTAGATCCGGCGTTCCTGCGGATAGTTGGGCGGCTGGCCCAAGAATTTAGCGCGGAAATCGCCGGCTGCTGCCATAGCAATTTTATCGGCGACCGGGAGCCGTCGGCCTTCGCTGCGCCGAAGAAGTGCTTCTCTGTCGCCTTCTCGCCCCCGCTCCCGGCACTTTTAACGGCTGAAAAGCGTAGCGCTTTCGGCAACGGCCTTCACAATCACTTCGTCTGGGGCCGCCTTTTTGAGCGAAAATTTTTGCAGGGGAACGGTCTCTCTTTCGTGTCCATCCCCATCGGGGAGGATACTCTCTTTACCTTGCAGGCCTTTCAGCTGGCGAAGCGCTTCGCCCTGACTAGGAGCGTCCTCTGCCACCATCGCCACCACCGGCAATCCGTCATGGGCAGCTACCGCTGCGCCGACTATCGGGAGCACTGCATTGCCGTAGCCAGCGCCGTCCGTGATTGGTTCTGCGGACAGCCGGTGCCCATGGATGATGGAACGGCGCAGCTCCTCCGGCGCCGCATCGCAAAAATTTTCTACGAAGGCTGTCTGCGCGGTCGCCACGGCAGCGGCTTTTGGACGACAAGATCGCAAAGCAGGCAACGGCTGAAAGAACTGCGCCATTCCGGCCTCTTCGATCCGTCCGCTCTTCTCCTTCGTCACCGGCTCCGCAGCGAACTCTTCCTCCGCCTCGGCCTGTGAGTTGGGCGAATAGACGGCGCCCGAAATCTGAGTCTTGCACCGAGCTTGCTGTAGATAAATCTATTTTCATAGTTGCAGCACAACGGTAAATGCTATGCTCTTTTGCTCGCCGTAACGCAGAAAAATGCTATTGCAAAAATGGAGCATCTGCCTATAATTAGTTCAATGGGTCACATAGAGAATGGCGCGAAGCGTCCACACTATTTTCCTCTCGCCGTATGCCCAAATTTGTTCATCGATCAGGATAGTTCCGTCGTAGATGGGAGCAAATGTCGGCTGGGAGAAATCGTAAGATTTTGTGAGAGTTTCGAATTTAAGCAGTTCTGCAACTCCCTGCGTAGAGCTGAAAAATCGCCCATCGTCATCCTTCCCGGGAACGCTTCCAGGGGAAAGATACAAGAGCTGCAAAGGGGGAACGGATCCGTTATTTTCTGCCAAGAGGGCGATCCAATGCATAATAGAGCCCTTGATCGTCTCCGTGGGGACTTCTAGAATTAGAATGAATGCCGTTACTCAAAAAATTAATGGTTCATATGGCAAGAAATTTTGAATCTTGGAGAGAGATCCTTTTGATCTCGATGTGGGGGGACGTTAGCGGCCCAAATCTTCCCGTAGTGGCCGACCGCCGGTGGAGGGGCCGAGTCGCTCGCCGAGCCGGCCTGGCCACCACCGCCCCAGATCTTCCGAGCGCCTTTTCAACCGCCTCTGTAGTTCCAATTCCCTCTGTTGCAGCTGCTTGAGTAGGGCGTCGCAGTGGAGCGGTTCTCCGCCGAGCGCCGCGGTCGCGGCTTGCAATCCGCCATCGTCGCTGACGACGGTCACTGCGGCGCCGGGGTCCCCTCGCCGGATTCTGCGGACCAGCTCCACCAGAAGCCCGTCCGCGCCGATGCCCGTCGGCGTTCGCAGAACTGTGAGGCCGGAGTGGACGGCGGTGCTTTCTGGAACCGCTCCGGCAGCGCCGCCGTCATAGACGAGCAACGCCTGCCGATCTGGGCCCAGCGCCGACAGCAGCCGCTCCAGCTGCGCCGCCGCGGCCGGGAGGTTTTGCGGAAGGAGTTTTTGAAATTCGCCGCAGCCGTACAGCACATTCAGAGCGTCGATAAGAAAATAGCGCACGGCCGTCCTTCGGGAAACGGTAGACTCGCCCATGTCGGGGGAGCCGTCAAGGGACTGGCGTTGAAATTTTCACTTCCGTCACTCGGCTAGCGCGGCTTTTCATTTTCCCAGGAAATTTTCACGGAACCGTCGCCCATCTCGACGGATTTGATGGTCTTGCCCAACTTCTCGAGAAGATATTCGCACTTAGGAAGCCATTCCGTGGTGACATTGTAGGCGGTGAATTGCTGCGTCGGACTTTCCAGCTCGTTGAAAAGTCCGGCCAGTTCGTGCAAGTCGGTTCTGGATAGACCTAAATCTTTTGCAAATTCCGTTCCAACTACCTTGAGAAGTTCACTCGCTCCTTGCCGGTTCCCTCCCTTTGCCATCGCTGCTGCGGAGCCTAGAATTTTAAGGCCGTCCGCCCCGCGTTTAAAACCAGACTCGTCCCGCGAAAGTGGCTTTTCACCCCATGACTGTGTTTCCATAAAATTCCCCCGCCAAAGTCATATTATGAGGCATGCGACGGGACTGGCAAGTGCCAGTCGAAAGACTTAGCAAAACTGCCTAATGGCGTAAGGAATCGCGGAAATGCGAAATTAATTAGAAATCGGGCTAGCGGAGAATGGGAAGGTAATTATCGCTTTTTTCTGGACCCCACTAGCCGGAACGGCTTCTGCCTCGCCGCGCCATCTTCGGCAACTACTTCCCGAAAAAACCTTTCGATCTTTTCCACTTCATTTTCGAGAGGGAACTTTTTCGCGAAAATGGTGTGGGAACGGCGGGCCAGCTCGATGGCTTCCTCCGGGTGATTCAGGATCCAGCGCATGTGGCCGTCGATCTGTCGAAACATTTCTGTCGGACTTAGCGTGTGATCGACGTAGAGCACAGAATCACCGAAATTTTTCGTAATGAATGGATGTCTGTCGCAGATGAGCACGCAGGAGGCCGCAGCGCCCTCGAAAACGCGGGAGGAGCTCGTTCCGAATCGCAGATGATCATCGCCGTGCAGCACGAGCGCCACGCCGGCGGCCCGCATGCGCTCAAGAAAATCCTTCGGATCCGTCACAGTTCCCCGGTAGGAATGGGGTGCCACGTCTCGGAAAATGGAAGTCGTGCCGTAGGTCTCGAAATAGCCGGTACGGTCCAGCAGATGATAGAGCGGCCGATAGTTAGTTCCCCGCCTTTTGTCCCAGCCAACGGCGCTGTAAAATAGTCGCCTCTTTGGCCGGTCGCAAAAGTCCGTGCGGCGCACAGAGAGGAGTATCTGTTGAGACCGGACTTTTCTCCCACTTCTCTGGAGAAGGTTAGTCAGCTCATCTATGTTGCTAGTTCCGTAAATGAAGTTTCTATGCCGACCGGCCGCTTTTGGTTTTGAAATAAAGTTTGACCAAAATCGGACGGAGGGAACGCATTTCGTCGGATCAAATTCGGGGAGTGCGGTAATGCTAAATGTGAGTGAGGGACTGATGAGAGGAATCAGGCGAAGGGAATTTTGATCGCAGAGGCAACATTCGCAGCCACGCTCCGCCAGCAGCTCCATAAGGCGCAACGCCAACGCCATGTCAGATGGATAGGCTGCGCAGAGAAAGGCAATTCGAAGACGGTCTTCCGTTTTTGCTAACGGCTTCTTCCTACTGATCGCCTCCTGCAGCCTTTCCAAAAATTCCGCCGGAAAAGTGTTCTTTTCGTCGAAAGGGTAGGCTATGGATGCTGCTCGAAAATTGCACCTGAGTGATTTTATCTTTGCCGATGGTGTTTTCCCTATTCGGTTGGGTGGAGGGGAATAATCTACACGCGTTAACGATGTTAGGTGTTCGCAGAGATTTTCCGCTGCCTGCGCGGAAAAAGAATTCGCCATTATTCTTCCATGAATCGCTTCCACGGCGCAGCCTGCCAACTTGGCGGCGAATTGTCAAAATTTTTCACTGACGGAGGTTCTGGACTAGCGAATTGGGGTAACGGGCTGGCACCCTCACAACATAGTGATTCCATTTAATACGTTAACAGTCTGATGCCTATCGTTTGATAGCGAGACTTTGACCACTCATTTCCTCGGGCTGTGGAATATCCATAATCTGCAGCAAGGTAGGGGCGACGTCGGCCAAGCGACCGCCCTCCCGCAGACCCTCCAAGCCGGCTCCATAGATGAGCAGCTCTACGGGATTGGTGGTGTGCTGCGTGTGGGGGATGCCGTTGATCGGGTCCCACATTTGGTCGGCATTGCCGTGGTCGGCGGTGACCACAACCGCTGCTCCCGTCCGATCCGCGGCGGCCAAGATATCGCCGATGCAACTGTCCACCGTAGCCACCGCCCTTTGGGCGGCTGCGAAATTGCCCGTGTGGCCCACCATGTCCGCGTTGGCAAAATTTACCAGGCAGAAATCGAACTTTTTTGACCGAATAGCGTTAACGACGGCGTCTCGGACTGGACCGGCGCTCATGGCGGGAGCAAGGTCATAGGTGTCCACGTCCCGCGGACTGGCGATAAGGGTGCGTTCCTCTCCCTCGAATGGCTTTTCCCGGTAATCGTTGAAGAAAAATGTCACGTGGGCGTATTTTTCCGTCTCCGCTGTCCGGAACTGGCGCAGCCCCAGTCGGGACAGGTAGGCACCCAAAATATTCTCCATGGGGGGCGGCTTGGGAAATAGCACGTTGGGACAGAGATCTTTTTCGTATTCGCACATGGAGGCGAGGGCCAAATTAGACCTTTTGCTTCGGCGAAAGTAAGGAAAGTCCTCCGCCAAAAATGCTCTGATGATCTCCCGGGGCCGGTCGCCACGAAAATTGAAAAAGATAAGCCCGTCGCCGTCGCCGATGGCGCCGGAAAATTTTTCGTCTTCGTCTAGAATTTGCGCCGGTGGGAGGAATTCGTCCCCCACCCGATTTTCTGCGGAGGGATTTGCGTAGTAGCGCTCCAGCGCTTCCCGTGCGGAGTGGGCATGCTCTGCCCCTTCGCCGATGAAACAGCGGTAGGCCCGCTCCACCCGCTCCCAGCGGGAGTCCCGGTCCATGGCCCAGAAGCGGCCGACGACGGTGGCAACCCGGGCACCCACTTCTTCGCAAGCCCGCTCCAGCCGTTCCAGGTAGCCCAAACCGCTCTTTGCGGCCGTGTCTCGGCCATCTGTGATGGCGTGGAGGTAGATGCGGGGCAGACGAGCTCGGCCGGCAATGGCGAGAAGTCCAATCGCGTGCCGCAGGACGGAGTGCACGCCGCCATCGGAGCAAAGCCCCATCAGGTGCAATTTGGAGCCGTTCCGCCGTACCGCAGAAAAAATTTCCCCCAGAACCGGACTATTTTCCAGCTCGCCGCTTTCCAATGCCTTGTCGATGCGAACGATTTCCTGGTTCACGATCCGTCCGGCGCCGATATTCTGGTGTCCTACCTCGCTGTTTCCCATGATTCCAGCCGGGAGGCCCACATCCAGCCCGCTGGCGAAAATTTCCGTCCGTGGCCAATCCCGTCGAAGCCGATCCATGTGCGGCGTAGGAATCTGCCTCGTAGCATCCCACCGCGCCAGATCGGGCGAATGATTTTCTCCCCAGCCGTCCCGAATGATCAAAACCACGCGCCGCACGACCCTATTCTAGCGGATTCCTTCGCCCGGACAACCGGTTTTTCTGGAGGTGCGGGACGGATTGTCGAAACCCGCAAAGCGAAAGCGGCGCGGAGTGGCGGGACCGTTCGATTGGCCGCTCTTCCCAATTGGGAATCTCTCCACCGAGACCGATCGCCGCTTCGATCGGCCGTTGACAAACCGATGTACGTACCCTACCATGGGAAATGATTGACGATCGGTCCGGGGTCGTGCTCGACCTAAACGTACCTCCTAGGGCGCCGGTCTCATCGCAGGAGAAAATTTTAACCGATTCTGCCAGTTCCAAAGTTTCATCGCCGTCGGGCGAAGTGGTTTTAACGGAGCCGGTCAGCTTGAAGCGTAATTTTTTGCAGATAGCGATCGATTGGTTCCGTTCCTTCTTCGCCGTTTCTGCGGAGGTCATCCCAATTCCTCAACAGTTCCGCACCGTAATGCTACGGGGAATTCCATCTTGCTTTGATCAGCAATATGTTGAAGATTCCAAAACGTTGGCAGAGCAAGAGATACAGTTAGCGGACATCGACAGGAGGATTGTCGAGAAGCAAGAAGAAATGAACCAATTGGAAAAGCTCATTACCGACGGCGAAAGTGGTGTGCTCCTCACCGAAGCCATCGCAGCTTCCAGTGATTCAGCTAAAGGAAATCTATCACTAATTGAAACGGAAAAAAAACGACTAAAAATTTTAGAATCTCATAAACGAGCGTTGGAACGCCAGGCTCCGACGGAAAGTTACGTAGGCCCGACGGGATTAGGGTTCAAGGCGACACAGAGCTGGCTATCGCGAGAAATTTCGAAATGTGAAAATTTTATCAAAGATACGGAGCGCCGTGCTATGGACGACTTCGCGAGAAAAGTACGCCGCGGGAAGGAACTGCCACAACCGATTCGAGACTGGGTGGCATTCACAGAAGGGACTACGGAAAGCAATAGACGCGCCGCAGCGGAAGGCATATCGAGAATGCGGCAGGACTCTCAGGCGCTGAGAGGCGTGGTCTGCGGTAAAAGGCAACGAATACGTGAATGCCAGGGCTGTGTGGGCCTACGGCCCAATGAATTATCTTTTTCCCACTATGCCAGCGCCGTTCGTGGCATGCGAGAAGGTTTACTCGAAAAGATCAATAATCTGATTGCTCAGCTGCCCCGCAGACTGCCTTCCGGGGGAAAAGCGCAATGGATGGCAGCAAAAAAAGCCATCGAGGAAGCCTTCGAGCCGCGACCGGATGGGACATACGACAGTGCAAAAATCAGCCCCGCCATCGGCGATTTGCACTTTCTCGTTGCGGATGGCATACGAAATTTCGGTTCCGGAACGGAACAGAGAGATACTCTAGAACAAATCGGCAACTGGATTACGGAAAATACCGGTGACCTGCACACCTTTGGCCTGATGGGCTAGGCGAAACGGCTTCGACTTGCAGCCGGCCACTGCGGCCGCTCACGGGCGCCACGTCGGTCAACCATCTTTCGCAGGTGGGACTTATGGTCTTTATCGGTGCGACCTTAAAATTGGCGTTGGCTCAATTGCCGGTTTGCACTTTCTTTCGATGAAAATTCCGTGACTTTCAGCGGCCAATTTCCTTAATGGGGCCATGGGAGAAGGAGAAGGTCGCATTTTCCAAATCGTTGGCGGGGTCGTGGACGTGGCCTTTCCGGACGGCGATGCCCTACCGGCCATCCACGAGGCCCTGGAAATTCGACGGGAGGGAGATGACACCATCATCCTAGAGGTGCAACAGCAGCTAGAGGGCGGCGCCGTGCGGACGGTGGCCATGGCCTCCACGGACGGCCTGCGGCGCGGCCTTCCGGTCCATCGCCTGCGCGAGCCCATCTCCATGCCGGTGGGCCGCGCCATCCTTGGCCGCATCCTCAATGCCGTTGGAGAGCCCATCGACGGTCGCGGGCCGATTCGAGCGAAAGAGCGCCTACCCATCCACCGCGCCGCGCCCAAGCTCACGGAACAAGAAACGGAGGCAAAAATTCTCGAGACCGGCATCAAGGCCATCGATTTGGTCTGCCCCTTCATTCGAGGCGGCAAGGCGGGCGCTCTGGGCGGTGCCGGCGTGGGGAAAACGGTCGTCATCACAGAGCTCATTCACAATATTGCTCAAAAATACGGCGGTTTTTCCATCTTTACCGGCGTAGGGGAGCGCTCTCGGGAAGGCAACGACCTCTACCATGAGATGGTCTCTTCCGGCCTCATTGATCTGGACCGGCCGGAAAATTCTAAGGTGGCGTTGGTTTTCGGCCAAATGAACGAGCCGCCGGGGATCCGCATGCGGGTAGGTCTGAGCGGGCTGACCGTCGCCGAGCACTTCCGCGACGAGGAGCATCTGGACGTGCTACTCTTCATTGATAACATTTTCCGTTTTTCCCAGGCCGGCTCCGAGGTTTCTGCCCTACTGGGCCGTTCGCCGTCCGCCGTCGGCTATCAGCCCACTTTGAATCAGGAAATGGGGGAGCTGCAGGAGCGCATTACGTCCACGAAAAACGGCTCCATTACGTCCTTCGAGGCCGTTTACGTGCCCGCCGACGATCTAACGGACCCGGCCCCCTCCGCTCTCTTTAGCCACCTGGATTCCACCATCGTGTTGGATCGCAAGATTTCCGCCATGGGTATCTATCCGGCCGTAGACCCGCTCGCCTCCACGTCTAAGGCCCTCACCGTGGCCATCGTGGGAGAAGAACACTTCGAGCTTACCCGCCGCGTGCAGGGCCTCCTCCAGCGCTACCGGGATCTGCAGGACATCATTGCAATTTTGGGCATGGATGAGCTCTCCGCAGAAGATAAGCGGACCGTTTCTAGAGCTCGGAAAGTGCAGAAATTTTTATCGCAGCCATTCCACACGGCCGCTTCCATCACGGGTCTGGAGGGCCGTTCCGTGCCCCGGGGAGAGACCATCCGGGGCTTTTCCATGATTCTGGACGGCCAGCTGGATGACGTGGGTGAGAACGATTTTTACATGAAAGGCACCATTGACGAGGTGCTGGAAGTGCGCAAGGGAAAGGCCGCCTAGGCCATGGCCGTTCGGCTGGAGATCGTCACGCCGGAGGGGACCGTCCTGGAACGGGCCGTCGACTCCGTGACCGTCCCGACGGAATCTGGCGAGGTGGGGATCCTGCCGGGCCACATTCCTCTGGCGGCTATCGTTATCCCTGGCCTGCTGCACTTTGCGACAAATGGCAAGCGAGAGTCGATCGCCGTTGACCGCGGCTTCCTCCTGTTACAGTCGGACGTGTTGGCAGTTACCGTCGATGGGGCCATCGACGTGGCGAACATCGACGCGGAAGAGGCGACGAAGGCAAAAAAGCGGGCGGAAGAGGCCCTAGAAGAAGCGAAAAAGTCCCACATGGACCGGGAAGAAATTGCTCAACTGGAAGCCCAAATCCGTTACCAGCTAATCAAGAAGCGAGCAAGAGAGATGGCGCCGTAGCCCTCCCAGGCAGGGGATTTGTACCGACGACCCGGCGGCCCTACTGCGCCCCGACCGAGAAACGGCCGATCTACTACTGCGCCGCTACGGCATTAATATTTCCACGAGAACCACACGCGAAAAAATATGCCGCTTTTTCGGCCGACGGGCCCCGGTCTAAACCGATGGGCCAGACCCTGGCGAAAACCTTCTGACACCAAAGGCCCCCGCGGCGCGCTTTGCGCGCCGCG
>JAIRMB010000023.1 GCA_031258995.1 Puniceicoccales bacterium | reverse complement strand
GGAGCCGCTGCGCTCCCGGATGCGGGGCAAAAAATTCCACCTCTCCAACAATCAAATTCCTCTGTGGCAGTCCGATAGTTTCGATGCCCTCCACCTCAAGGCCGAGCGCAGAAAGCGCTTCGCCAATTGACACCCCATCCGTCCGCAAATCCGGCAGCCAACGGCGCAGCCATGCCAAACTAATTTTCACAGTCTTCCCATAGGCCGTGCCAAACCTGACTCAATCTTAAAGGACAGACAGGACAGACCTGCCCGTTTGGGAAATTTTCGTAAAATTTATGCTTGCGCTTGCCGTGCCGGATGATGACATTCCGACCGTGGTCGGAAATAATAGGTTTCGCAGTAGGTCCGTGGGGGCGCGTTGGGTGCCGTTCCTTTTCTTTTTTAGCGCTGCGTTCGGGGCCGTCGGCGGGATGGAAGAGCCGCTGCGGCAGGGTAATTTGTCCAACGTTGCCCCCATCCATCTCTACGGGGATATTCAACACGTCTTGGCAATTGCGGACGGTCTCCAGGTCCGGGCGATGTGCGAGGGATGGCTGGCCGGCGCGGCCCTGGTGAACGACTGTGGCGATTTGTTGCCATTTCCCACGACAAAAAAAATTGCCGCCTTTTGCACTCTGGATGGCGGCATAGAGCGCTATAAAACGGGCTCCTACACTGAAGTGCGAGGACCGTCTTCCATAGCCGGCCTGTCTTTCGGCCTCGGCCCCGTAGCCCTTGGCGGATTCGTGGAATGCGCCCACGGTGCGGTTCGCACGAAAGACGATGAGAAGGCCGGCGGCGCGGAGTTTCGGGGCAAGGGGAAGAGTACGGCCGTTGGTGGCGGAATTTTGGCGCGGGCAAATGTTCGCCTGCCAAATTTTAATCTCTTTTTCTGTGAATTCGCAGGCCGGGCCGGGAGTGTGCACAACGCCTGGGACGGAGATGACACAGATTCGGGCATAGTTTATGACAGAAGCGAGCCCTACCTCGGCGTCAGGACGGGGGTCGGCTTCCGCGTGGACTTTAGACAAAAGTGTTCCGTGGAACTATATGGCAATTACCTCTGGGCTCATTTGACCAAGGAAGAGAACGTTGCAGGTGGGTTGGTTTCCTTCGGATCCCTGGAATCCCATCGGCTTCAGCTGGGGTGGCAGGCCGATTGTTGGGCTACAGAAAAGCTAACACCTTGGTGTGGGGCTTACCTGGAACACGAGTTCGCGGGAACCGTGGACGGAGTGGCCTCTGGGGCAGACATTTCCAACCAGCCTTCGCTGAAAGGGAGCAGTGTCGCCTGCAAATTGGGATTATCCTATCGGCCATTTTCCGCCGTCGGGATGGACCTGGCTCTGCGGGCCGTTGCGGGCCACCGGAGTGGCTTAGGCCTTTCCTTCCAAATAGACGGCAAATTCTAGGGGCGGGACGGTCTGGTGGTCTGCCCTTTTTCCCTATTAAATCCAGATTTTTGCGGCCATCGGCATGACAAAAGCCGTACCGATAGCCGTTTAGTTTTTTATCGCCCGCTACGGCGATCCCTTTCTTGCCGGGAACGTTGACGGACGCGGAGTTGAAACCTAGGGTCCTGCCATGGGGAAGGTACGGCTTGCGAACGCCGAAAAAGACTCGGTAGATTTGTTGGTCATTGCGGCAGAATGCTCTGGAGACGAATTGGGGGCAGAGCTAATTCGCGACTACCGGCGACTTCGCCCTTCGGCGCTGGTCTACGGCATCGGCGGTCCTAATATGGCCCGTGAGGCATCCCGTTTTCTCTATAACCTGGTGGACCATGCCACCATGGGAATCTGGGAAGTCCTAGGCCAACTGCCTTTTTTTTTGCGCTTTCAACGGAAAATTATTCGCTGGATCGCCGCCGTCCGTCCCCGCCGGGTCTGCCTTATCGATTCGCCGGCCCTTAACCTGCGAATCGCCAAGGAGCTCTTCCACCGCGCCCTTTCGCGGAAAGGGGGCGGGACCGTCTCCCTCTACTACTACGTGGCCCCACAGGTTTGGGCTTGGAAGGCGGAGCGGCGGTTCGCTCTTGCCCGCTATGTGGATTCCCTTGCCGTCCTTTTTCCTTTCGAGCGGTCCGCCTTTGCTGATACCGGATTGCCGGTTGTCTACGTGGGCCATCCGTTTCTTCGGAGCGACAGCCATCCGATCCATTACGCGGAGGACGGCGCACTGCTGCTGCTGCCCGGCAGCCGCCAGGCTTCCATTCGTCGCATTTTTCCCATCATGCTGGCCTGCGCCGCCGCTCCGGCCCTCGGGCAACTGCCCGCCGTTGTCTGCATTTATCCGACAGAGGATATTCGGAAGCTTTTAGTTGACCAAATTATAGCGATGGGGGAGTCTCTCACCGCGCGGGTCCGACTTGTTTCCATCGAAGATGCGAAAAAAAATTCCGTCGGAGCCCGGCTCGTTCTCGTCAGCGCTGGATCCATGTCCCTCCGTTGCGCCCTCGCCGCCATCCCGGGTGCCATCGTCTACCGGACTCATCCGCTCACCTACTGGATAGGCCGCCAGTTCCTGCACATCCCACGGATCGGAATAGGCAGCATCCTATTAGGTTACGAGTGCTATCCGGAATTTCTCCAAAATGACGCCCAACCCAGTCCGATCGTGGCAAAGCTGGTCCAATCCCTCCGCGGTGGCGATGATTTTGCCGTCCTTGCCGAGGAGCTGCGTGCCTCCATGGCCTGCCATGGTCCGCTGCCGGCCGAATGGCTTGCCGGCCTCTGACGTTCCCTCGGACAACGGCAGAATCCCTGCCAACGGAAAAAGCGAGCGTATGCGGAGTAAAATTTTTCGGTAATTTTTTAGTAAATTAATTCTTCGGCCTATTCGCAGGTTCTTTTTACGCCAAAGCCCATGGCCGTGCGGCCGCCTCGGCCGGACCCGTTGGGAAATTAAACGATGGGCAGAATGTTTATTCTAGGAGAGATATTTATGGAAAATAGCACCGCACTGGGATGGGAAAACGCTAGCGAGGGGAATCGCCGCTGGGATTGGCTCAAGCTGGTGGATTACGGCGAATACGGCCACAGGCTCGGCGTGCAGGTGGTGGATCGGGAGGGAGCAGTGGCCATGGCGGACCGCTTCCGGTCTCTGTGGGCGCGGCTGGCCCGCCGCTTTCGTGGCATACCGGTCTACGTGGGCCATCCGGACGACGGCGAATTTCGCGGTCAGGTGGGGCACAGCGACACGAAGGCCTACGGCTGGGTCCAGCAGTTGGAGGCTCGAGAAGACGGCCTCTGGATCCGGGTCCGCTGGTCACCGACCGGCCGTCAGCTGCTGGAAGGTGCCCACTACAAATTCCTTTCGCCCCGCTGGGAGATGGAGCGGCGGGAAGGTGATCGGCTCTATCCGAAGTCTCTTCTGTCAGTCGGGCTCACTAATTGCCCCAATATGGCGCTGGAGGCCATCGCCAATGGAGATTTCTCCCCAGAATTTGTACAAAAAATTGAGTCGGAAATGATTTCGTTCACGAAGGCTCCTTCCATTTTTGCGGCAGCAAATTGCTGTCCAATTAGCGGGCTATTGGATCCGCGCCCCGTGCTGTCCGCCGACCTCCATCGCCGACGGAGCGGTCGGTCAGGCCATCGCTATTATTCTGCCGGACGACAGCTGCTTACCCTAGTGAACGAGCGTATGACAAAGATTGGCGAAAGCTACGGTGAGGCATGGCGTGCCGTCCGGGAAGAGCGGCCGGACCTCTTCGATGGACCATCTAACAGCTAGGGGCCGTACGAGTTATCCTTTATTACATAGAAATTTCCCATAGGGCCAACTGCGCCCAGCAGACAAATTTCATAATCGACTAATGTGTAAAGCTTTCACTTCGTGCGTGGTTTTTTCTTTGACTTATTTCAACAATTGCAATAGGGCAGTCTCCCAGTTGAGATGAGTGGTTCCGAGTCTAAGGCAGCGACGTTCCCAATGGACAGCTATGGCGTTCATTTATGCCAGTTTGCGCAAGCAAAGTCCGTTGCGGAAATGCTGCACAGCCTTGTACGTACGAAAATTGGCCGCTGGTCCGGCTTAGCCCTTCTTGCGGTGGTCGGGTCTTTCAGTTTGAGCTTCTTCGTTCCTTTTCTGGGAGCCGTTCCCGCGGTGGGGGGGGCTCTAGTTTGGGGCTGCTCTGTTACGTTCGGTTTCGTGCAATTCGGCGGTATTGCTCTGTTTGTAGTTAATGTTTTCGCGCTCTTCCACCTCCGGCGGAAGACGGAACCCTTCGCTCTTCCGCAGATATTCACTGACATGCAGATCTATCTGCGTCGAGCGGCGATCGCCAAAGAGCGGTTGCAAAAATTTGATTGGAGTAAGTTGCAACTTTCCGATTCCGCAGAGAAAGCAAAGAAAGTGGTCGAATCTTTCCTGCAGGCCGTTCGCCTGGATTCTACCGACGCGCAGGTTTACAAGCAGGAAAGTCTTTTCACCGGGTTCGCCGCCCGGCGCATTTCCGGCGCAGTCGGCTTCGGAGAAGAGGAACTGTGTCACACGCTTGGATTAGCCAAACGGGTCATGGACACGGTTTTCGATCTGCAAAATGGCGAGACCCTCCAAATTGCAGCGATTAATCATCTCTACGAGGTCATAGAACTGTCCTTTGAGGTCGTAAACGGCATGTTGGGCAATTACGCCGGCGACGAATTTGCGCCGGAGGAGAATCCTTACGCCAATTTTCCTCCTTACTGCACCGGCATCGTGGATATGTATCTGCGCTGGTGGGATCCAAACCAAAAAGAAAAAATCCAGTCGGCGGAAGAATTTCAAAGGCGTTTCGAGGCCCTATGCAACCGGCAACAGTTGGCCGTCCGTCGGCACAAGTCAATGGAGCAGGTTTGTCCCACCTTTACCGTTCCTCGTTTTGCGCTGCCCTGCGGCGGACATCCTAGGGAGAGGGAGCTCCTGCGAGAATTTGCCGAGTGGAAAACGAAAATCGAAGCGGATGTGGCCGTCATTGCAAGTGGTCAGAAAATCCAAGTCGAGGGGGAAGAAATTTCCTGGAGTAAATATCTTGGTCTTGAGAATGACTGCGTAGCGGTCAATGGGAAAGACCTGCCGAGGGCCATCGCAGATGTCGGCCAATTTCGCGATGCGGGGCATACGCTAATAAAAGTTGTAAGTGGTCAAAAAATTGACAGTGCGCTTCATGTCTATGAGCAGGACCGGTGTCCGTCGGCGTGCAGTTGGAGCCGGATTGCGGTCAAAAATGGCGACTTCGACCCCGTTTCCTCCTGCGATAGGGACCTATTTGTCCCTGTATATTGTGTACCCGTCACGTCCAATCTTGGTGTGGTAAATACTGTAAGAAATGATGTTTATCAAATCAAAATTGTCCTGTTGGCTATCAGGGATAGCAATGGCTATCTGCAATTTGCCAGAGGAGAGATGGGTGAAGACGGCACGGCGGTGCGAACTCATCCTTGGACCCGTTTTTCTTTCGACGGCATGGTGGCTCCGACGAAGCAGGCCGAGTTGCTAGCCAAGGCAGTCCTGCTGCCGGGCGATAGCCTGGAAGCCCGCGCCGAGTCGGAGCGAAAAGAAAAAGAGCGGAAAATAGAGCGACGTGACATCATGCAAAGTCTTGCGGCACACGCAATTCCAGCGGTTACCTAGTGCGCAACGGGGGCCGATGGGATAGATTTTCTTGCCGTAGGGCTTCGGTTGGACTTTGAGGAGGACCGTATGGGGAACGGTGAAGATGCGCTGCGGGGTCTTCTCCGCGATCTGGGCGAAGATCCGGGCCGGCCGGAATTGGTCCCAACGCCCCAACGGTCCCTGGCGGCGTTTCGAGAAATTGCCGGGGGAATCGAAGAGTGCAGTCCGCTCACCACTACCTTCCCCGCACTCGGCTATAACGATTGGATCCGCCTGGACCGCATAGCTTTCGGATCTCTCTGCGAGCACCACATGCTGCCGTTCGCCGGCACGGTGTCTATCGCTTACTGGCCCGCCGGAGATCGGGTTGTGGGACTCAGCAAACTAGTACGGCTGGTCAGACAGCTCTCCAAGAAATTGCAGCTGCAAGAGCACCTGACCGTCCGGCTAGCCCAAACGATCTACGAAAAACTTCGGCCGCGGGCGGTTGCCGTCCGAGTGGAAGCGGAGCATAGTTGCATGGCTCTGCGTGGGGTGCGATCGCCCGGCGTCCTAACCGCCACCTGCCATCGTTGCGGCCGAGCGCCACGCTGGCCCTTCTAGCCAAACTAGGTAGCCATGAGTTCCGCCCGCTTCCACATTTGGGGGATTTTGAATTGCACGCCCGATTCCTTTTCGGACGGCGATCCTGGGGCAACGGCAGAAGATTTTATTCGGCGCGGGCTGAAGCTCGTCGCCGATGGTGCTGATATTTTGGATGTGGGGGGCGCGTCCAGCCGAACGGGAACGGCCTCCGTTCCCGCGGAAGAAGAGTTGGCTCGGGTGCTACCCGTGATCGAGGGCTTAAAAAAATGCTGTACCGTACCTATTTCCATCGATAGCTTCCGGGCCGAGGTGGTGGACCGAGCCCTGAGTGCGGGGGCAGTCATTGCCAATGACATCCACGGTTTGCGGGACGGTGGGGCTATGGCGGCCGCGGTAGCCTGCCACGGCGCAAAAGTTGTGGCCATGCACTGGCGCCCCGAAGTGCTGCACGGCAAGGAAATTCTTGAGGATGTCCGGGAGCTTTGGGGGCAGTCCCTCGCCATCGCCCGGGCAGCCGGCATCGATCCCGAGCGGGTCATCTTGGATCCTGGTTTTGGGGAAGGCTTTCATAAGACGATGGAGCAGAACTTGCGCATACTGCAGCATTTGCCAGAGCTGCGGGCCGCGTTCCCGTACTGCGAACTGCTCCTCGCGCTATCGCGCAAATCCTTCCTGGGAGCAGTCGCTGGCGAACCCTGCCCCAAAAATCGGGATTGTTTAAGCGCTGCGGCAGCTTACGGCGCCTATCGGGACGGCCTGCGGCATTTTCGAGTCCATAATGTGCTGCTCACCAAAAAGATTCTCCAACTAGGGGAGGCCGTTCGTGGGGCCCGATGATATCATCTCTTCCCTTCGAATCGGCGCCCGCATGGGCCGAGTCCTTGCGGAACGTATTCCTCTGCACTGCATATGTGGCGTACGGGAGAAGGAACGGCATGGGCGGACGGTGCTGTTTGCCGACATTGCCGTAGACTACGACATAATCCAGTGCCTCGCCGATGACAAAATCGAAAACGCGGTGGATTACTCCGCCCTCGCTTCCACAGCCATGGCTTTCACGGAAAGGACCCAGTTTTATTTGCTGGAAAAACTTGCCGATTCCCTCGTCTCACACCTGTTGGCGTCCTTTCCCCGTGCTCTGTCCCTCGGGCTTCGTCTTCAAAAGAATCCTGCCGGCTGGGGCAATACGTCCTTTTCCTGCTCCCTTAGCGGCCGCCGGTCCCTGGCAATTTTGGGCCTGGGCAGCAATTTGGGCGACCGCGGTCGGGCGCTAGAAGAAGCCACGGAACGACTTGCCGCCATTCGCCACTGTCGACTCCTGCGTAGCTCATCCCTGCACCGTACGGCGCCCCTCCTGCGGACGGATCAGCCGGAATTCTTTAACGAAGCTCTGCTGATAGAAACACTTCTTTCGCCCATGGAGTTACTTGCGGAAATGCAGTCCATAGAACGGGCCATGGGCCGTCTGCGGGGCGAACGCTATGGCCCACGCCCCATCGATATCGACCTATTGCTTTTTGAAGGCTTCGTTTCTTCGTCGGCTGCGTTGACGGTTCCTCATCCGGGACTGCGGCTGCGCCGCTTCTGGATCGAAGAATTGGCCGACCTGGGCCTCATTTTGCCCCCGGCAAGTGGGGCCATTCTGAGACAACGGTGTGAGCAAATTAGAAAATGCAAAAATTTCACAAAAGAATAATTTTTTGACTATCGTGAAACATTCTGGATTCAACTATCAGCCGTGCCTCTGCGGCGTACGCCTATTGGACGGGTGGAGGTTCGGCCAATTTTTTTGCTCTTCCAGGTGACGGCGGATACGATCCAGAACTCCGTTGACGATGCGCTTGGAGTCCGGTCCGCCGTAGAGCTTTGCCAATTCTACGGCCTCGTTGATGACCACCGGGTGGGGAATGTCTTTTTCGAAGAGGAGTTCGTACGTGGCTATCCGTAGAATCGCCAAGTTTACCTTTTCGACCCTGTACAAGGACCAGTTCGCAAGAAATTTTGCCAAAAGTTCGTTAATTTCAAACAAATTGGCGACGGTGCCCGCCACCAGCCGGCGCCCGTAGGAGAGGGATTCTTCCGGCAATTCCAGCGCCTCCAGCTGGCCGGTCCAGTGCTTTTCCCAGGGAACTAGCGGGGAAATGTCGTAGGCATAGAGACACTGCATCGCGGCAGCGCGATTTTCCCGCCGCCTACCGATCGATGCCCTATCGTCCGCCCCTTCCCCCCCCATGACAGAAGCGCCAGGCAAGTGCCCTATGGAGCCCTGTCAATGGGGAATGATAGGAAACATTTCAGCCAATTACACGCCCTTAGAACGTGTTGCAGATTCCCGCCGACAGCTGTAGGGAGCGCTTCGGGAGTGATTTCGATATGATCACCGAGGACGGATTGTCTAAGGCGATCGATTTTTCGTTCTTGCGTCCTGGAAAGAGAATGGCCGAGCACTCTGCTTCAATGGACACGTCCCTTCTAAGTTCAAAGGAAAGTCCCGCCGTGCATTTGTAAACAAACCTTGTTGTGCGAGATTCGCGAAAAGCATAGACATTTTCTGAGTAGAAGCAACCAGCTCCCTTCAAGAATCCAGCCCCGCAGCCGAGCCCAATGTAGGGCTGAAAGAAGTTGCTGATCGCGGCTGATTGACAATATAGATTTAGTAATACCGTATCGGAGGAGAACTCCATGTAGGGCTCATTCTCGGAAATTGGGCCAAACGATTCGGTTTTCGCTGTCCTATTTGTCTGATATTCCAATTCTCCGTACATACTTCCCCTGTACTTCGGTACCGGCAGCCACAGCCCTGCGGAAAAGCGACAGCCTGAACAGGGATTCCACGATGCATCGTAAGATTCTTCCGCCGCATCCTCCTTTTCCCTATTGACGATTAGCTCACCATTGCCAAGAAAGCTGCACGTTGCCCCAGTCGTTACATAGGGTTGCAGGCCATGGGGCCACTGAAAAGCGGCACCGACAGAAGGTGCAATGGCTAATCCGAGTGCGGCCACTGCGAATAAGTTTTTTCTAATGTTCATTTCCTATCCTCAGATGTCTTTGATCCACCACCGGCAGATCTTCCGTACAAGATTACGAGCTATTGGTTTCTTGTAAAGATTTTCTTTTCAAATTTTTTACTCCTAGGAAACGGCGGGAGGGCATTGTGGACGCAGAAAAATGCAACTGTGCGACGGCAGGTAGAGGGAAAGCCGTTGGCCCGTTCCGCCAAAAAAAATTGGCGCCGTTCGGAGACCTCCGCAGTTGCCCGTTCCGCAGCCGCCGTAGTGGAGAGAATCGCTATTAAGGACCTCCTCCCAGAAGCCGGCGATGGGAACGTCAATGGCATAGGAGCGGCGAGGAACGCCGGAAAAATTGCAGGCGGCCAGCAGAATTTTTTCTGGATCGCCCCCCAGCCGAAGGAACGTGAGCACGCCATTGTCCGCATCGTCCGGATTGATCCAGCGGAAACCACGCGGGTCATCGTCGTAGAGCCCCAGCCAGGGAAGAGAGCGATAGAGACGGTTCAAATCCCGCAGCCAGCGGCGCAGTCCGTTATGGTTCATGTATTTCAATAGGTGCCAGTCCAAACTGCGAAAATGGCACCATTCGTCATGTTGTCCGAACTCTCCCCCCATAAAAAGTGATTTTTTCCCGGGCCAGGCCCACATATAGCCGTAGAGGGACCGCAGCATGGCGCATTTCCAGTCCATCCGATCCGAGGGCATGCGGGCTAGGAGCGAGCCTTTCCCGTGCACCACTTCGTCGTGGGAGAGGGCCAGGATAAAGTGTTCCGTGTACTGGTACAGCATAGTAAAGGTGAGGCGATTGTGGCAATGTTTGCGAAAAATTGGGTCTTGCGAGAAGTAGTCCAAGGTGTCGTGCATCCAGCCCATGCCCCATTTAAAATCGAAGCCTAGCCCTCCCAAATGCACGGGCCGCGTGACGCCGTCGAAGGTGGTGGATTCCTCGGCGATGGTCAAAACGCCGGGGAATTCTCTGTGAATAGCGACATTGAAGCTTTTTAAAAATTCGATGGCCTCCAGATTTTCCGGACCGCCGTAGATATTCGGTTCCCATTCGCTACTTTCTCGGCCGTAGCTACGGTAGATCATGGCGGCTACCGCATCCACCCGAAAGCCGTCCACGTGATAGCGTCCGCACCAGGACAAAGCGCTGCAAATAAGGAAGTTGGCTACCTCATGGCGGCCATAGTTGAAAACCAGCGTGCCCCATTGCCTATGCTCTCCGATGCGGCTGTCGGCATACTCGTAGAGGCAAGTGCCGTCGAATTGGGCCAAGGCGAAACGGTCCCGCGGAAAATGGGCCGGAACCCAGTCCACGATGACCCCTATGGAGGCCAAATGGAGGGTGTCCACAAGGAATTTGAAGTCATCCGGACTTCCGTAGCGGGCCGTAGGTGCGAAATAGCCGGTGCTTTGGTAGCCCCAGGAGCCGTCAAAGGGAAATTCCGCCAGCGGAAGAAATTCTACGTGCGTAAAGCCCATCTCGGTGCAATAGTCGGCCAACTGTGGCGCAATTTCCCGATAGGTGAGTGGCCGGCAATTCTCCTCCGGCACTCGCCGCCAAGAATCCAAATGTACTTCGTAGATGGAGATGCACTCCTGGAAGGGGCGTAGCGCTTTTCTTCGTCCCATCCATCCGCCGTCCTGCCAGCCGTAGCCGTCTTCGCGGCAGACAATTGCCGCCGGCTCCACGGCCCGCTCGTAGGCGAGTGCGTAGGGATCTGTCCGCAATTGTCGATTACCCTGACTATCTAGCAGTTCAAATTTGTAGAGATGGCCCGGCGAAAGATCCTCCACAAAGGTGCTCCAAACGCCCGAATCGCCGAGTCGATCCATGGGATGAGAGCGGCCATCCCAACCATTAAAATCTCCCACAACAGAAACATTTTGTGCATTGGGCGCCCAGACGGCGAAGCTGACACCGCCCACGCCTCCGCAGGAGCGGAGGTGAGCGCCCAGAAATTCGTGAATTCGCAAGGCTTTACCTTCGGAAAAGAGGTGCAAGTCAGTCGCCGGGATAGCTGAAAAGGAGCAAGAGTGTTCTTCAGCACGGCCCACGGGTTCACTCTAGCCATTTCCGTGGCTGCCGCGAGAAAAATACTATCCCTGCCCGCCCATGAAAATGGGGCAGGCCAGTGATGCGGCGCACGGGACTTTTAGAGACTTGGAAGTGGACACGAATTGCTCGCAAGTCGTAAATATAAAGGCAGACAGTTCTCACTCCAGCTGGTTCGGCAATTTTTGAATTACTTTATCTATAATGGCATTAGCGTCACTGCCTACGATATCGAGCCCCTCCGCACTGATGCAGCGAATTTCTTTAATTCCATATAGTCTGCCGAGGTTGGTAATGATAGCGAAGCCGGGATCATTTTGATCTCCATAGTAGCCGCCTCTAGTCGTCACATAGTACAAACTTTTTGCCCTACATAGGCCGATCGGCTTTCCGTCTTCGCCGTATTTATAGGTTAAGCCCGGTGTGCCTACTAGTTCGATGTAAGTCTTTACTGTCGCCGGAAAACAGGAATTCCAATAGGGCGCTGCCATCAAAATGGCGTCGGCGTCTTTAAATTGCTTAGCCCAGCGAAAAACTCTGTCATCGAAGTCCCCTTTTTCAGTCAATTGCAACTTTCTTTTTAGTGCTGCGGATGTCATTATTGGCATATTTTCATTTTCCAGTACCAGTTCGTCTACCGTAAATCCCCCTGCTTTTCTAAGCAGGGCGGCTAATTCTTTGGCTATGCGGTTGGTGCGAGAAATTTTTCTTCTCACGCAGCCGTTAATAAAAAGTAAAGTTTTCATCTTAGGGAGCCTTCGTGGATGACGGACAACGCAGATCCTAACTGAGAGGACGAACGCCTCGTTAAACTCTATAGTAATTCAAAAATGATGACAAGTCAAACGGTCTTTGCTTTAATCCCATGAAGCAGCTAAATCGGAGGGAATTTCGCTATAAATCCCCAGTGCGAAAAAATATTTTGAGAGGGAAAACAGACCGCCAGCCAATTGGCACTAGTCACTGCGCTTTAGAACGGCCGACCGCACTCCACCACTGGTGGAGCCGAGGGGATTCGAACCCCTGACCTCCACAATGCCATTGTGGCGCTCTACCAACTGAGCTACGACCCCGAGCTGGCACGCCCCACAGGAGTCGAACCTGTAACCTCCTGATCCGTAGTCAGGTGCTCTGTCCAATTGAGCTAGGGGCGCCCCTGACCCGGCGCAAAGCTGAACTGAGCCTTCGGGGAAGCAAGAAGAAAATGCGTGCAGGCCCATTTCCCTCCGAAGGAAGATATTATTGCAAATTAAGATTTCACGTGGCCGTCCCCAATGGAAAGGGGATCAGCTGGCCTAGACTGCTAAAGTAGATTCCAGCGCTGATGGAAAATCCCCGGCGACGAAAAAATGAGCAGTAGCGGACCAGCTGGGGACCGTGTGCGGCCAGCGCGTAGGAAATTCCTTCCGGCGTAAGTTGTTCCGTTTTCCAATCCACGATCTCTAGAGTTTTTCCGTTCCAAAGAATGAGGTCCACGATCGAACGAATGGGACGGGATCCATCGGAGGATTGCTCCTCAAAGGGCCACTCCCTTAAGAATTGTAAGTTGTTAAAGTTTAAATTTTTGTACCAGTCGGAGCACGATAGCAGATTCAGCTCGCGGGCCGCCCGGGCCGGGTCGGGGGACCGGGCTGCCATTCTGGATAAATAGGTGCTGTGGCTAGCTGGCTCTTCCCAAGGAAAATATTCCATAGTTCGGTGCCACCAAGTGCCGTAGGCGCGGGTACCGCCATCGTTCGATTCCGTGGGGCGACTTTCCGGCTGAAGGGCTATCCATCTATCCGGACGATATGTAGATCCGTTTTCAGCCACCTGGCTGGCTCGAATTGTGCCGGGCTGCGGCAATTCCGTTTGCCCTCGCCCTTGCCATGGGCTCAACGATGCTAAGTCGATTCCCAACAGCGCTTCTGGCGAAAAAGGGGAAATTTTTTGGACCTGACCACCCCGGGCAAAAATGAGCATGCGACGGGCGCGAGTCATGGCCACGTAGAGGAGCCGCTGCGCAGTGCGGAACCGGTCCTCCGCCGTCGTAAGTGCATATTCTTCAAAGGCTGTACTTTGTGCCGTTAGAACCAGCTTCGAAATTCCGCCATGGCGTACGTAGAGGGGTGGATTTTCCCGCCCGATGGCGATGGGGCGACCGCAGAAAGCGAGTAGCACGACGTCCCATTCTAATCCTTTAGATCCGTGAATGGTGTCGATTTGCAGGCGATTCGGGTCCACGGTCTCCGCCCCACAGGGAGCGAAGTACTTTTTCTGCAATGCGTCGCAAAATTCAGCCAGAGAGCTGCCGTTCGCATCCATTTGGAAGGCAAGATCTTGCGCCGCCAAAAAGAGTTTGCGGTTTTCCGCCTCCATGGCCCGTTCGCAGCGGTTCGCCCGTTCCAGCAATCGCAGCGTGGTCCCTACGCGAGCAAACGCTTCTGCCACTCCCACAGTTAGCGTTTCTCGCCGGAGTCGACCGAGGCCCCGCAGCAGAGTCCCAATTGGCTCCCCGTTGGCGGCGCTGATCGGTCCATCGAATTCGCCCAGAAGGTTTTCCGAAATCCTTTGCCCGCGACCATTGCCGAGAAAGCGGGCGATGGCATCGTCGCAAACGCCAAAGACCTCCCGCAAAACGGCAATCACTTCTGTCGCATCCATTGGCTGGGCTAGGACGCGGAAAATGCCGCAAATCCAACGGTATAGAAGATGAGAACCCCAGGTCTGACCCCGCAGTCGCAGTTGGGCCGGGATGCCACGTTCGACGAGAATTCTTTGCAACGCAGCGAGATGAGTCTTACGAATTCCGCCCAAAATTGCCACCTGCCCCCAGCGCTCTACCCCGAAATGGACGGGTGAAAGTCCCTCCAGCTCCGTCGCTAGAGCTTCCATTTCCGCTGTCAGTGAGAGATTTGGCCTGCCGGCCGACCCGGCCAAAATGAGTCGATGGACGGCGCCTTCCGCTGCGTCTGCGGGGACCCCTATGGGAACGAACTGAGCTTGCCTATTGCCGGTTAGTAGGCTGGGGAAGAGGCAGTTCACCCGTTCGACGAGCGCCCGTGGGCAGCGCATGGTAACGGAAAAGGTAAGCGGCTCCAGGGCGCCCGATGCTTCCAGTGCCACGAAGGTTTTTTGGAATTTCTCAAATTTATCGCTGCTTTGCAGGTAAATACACTGCTGTAAATCCCCTACCGAAGTAAAATGGCCCGCCGCTGGCCCGCCCTTTGTTCCCTGCGGAACGAGCGCCAAAAAAAATATAAGATCCTCCGGATCAGTATCTTGTGCTTCATCCAAAATGACCCGATAGCGGCGATCTCTCAGATGCCGAAGAATTTCTCTGTCTGTTAGCAGTTCTCGAGCACGGCGGCGCAGATCCCCATAGGTGGCAAAGCCACGTTCTAAACGATACTTAGCGTAGGCTTCGGCCATTCGACCGCAGAGTATTCCGCCTGCGAATTCCAGCCACCGGGCCAGAGGGCGTTGCCAATGTTCTTCGCAAAGATCGGCAAAAGGAGTGCCCCGCAATGGTTTACGGCTCCAACGTTCGCGTATGGGGAAAGGTGCGAACCGGCCAGCATCTAGCCGTTTTTTCCAGGAATGTAGAATAGAAGATTGTTCCCGAACGATTTGCGCTATATTGTCCCCCCCGTTGGAAAACAGTAGATCCCATGAAATTTTCGGAAATTCTTCCGGCGGGGTATACCCTCCATCCGGAGGGTCAGCCCGGTGTGCCATCTCCGCTAGCAAACGCCACGGGCAGAGCTGCAATAGCCGATCCAAGTGCGGCTGCGGAAGAAACGCCGCCCAGTGGACTGCCGGACCCTCCAAAAAGTCCTCCCAAAGACACGTTTCCGTAGGGTCGTCCCGTTCCACTATTTGGAACCCCCGCCGATCGAACTCTTTTAGGAGGAGAGAAAAAAAGCTGTCGATCGTGCCAAAAAATACCCCTCCAAGTTCCGTAAATATTTCTCCGGACGCACCTAACGCGCGTAGTCGCATTTCCACGCGCCGACGAATTTCCCCAGCCGCCTTTCGGGTATAGGTCAATACGGCGAGCTGCGGCAAAAATTTTTTTCCGTTGTGCGCCAATGCCATGCGCGCAACACGCTCCGCTATGGCCGTCGTCTTTCCCACGCCGGCCGGCGCAGTCACGGAAAAATTGCGATCCCATTCGCCAGCAAAACGATCCCGGGCACTTTGATCGGCCAAACTCACGGCTCCTCCTCCCCATTCGGATTAAACCCGCTGGCGCAGAGGCGAGAAGCGATGATGTGGTCCGGAATGGGTCCGTGGGCAAAGGCCAAAAATTTTCGTTCTTTCTGAATCCGATAGCCGAAGTTGAGGGACTGCCAGAGGCGGGCAAAACGTTCCCAAGCGGCAAAAATTTCTCCGCCGAGATTTTCACTAAGTTCTTCCATCGAAAGCCATTTGCCGCGGCTAAAAGGGAACAGGGCACCGATTGTGCAGGGGCCGTCAAGCTGTTCGACGATGCGGCCGTAGAGGGCCAATTGGAGAAAATCACCTTCGCAGACGCGGTGGGCCGTGAGCGCCACGGCGGAAGAGCCAGTCTTAAAGTCCACGGCCAGAGTCCGTCCACTAGCATCGCGAAGGAGCCAATCGGCGCGGCCGTGCAGTTCGAGTTCGTTTCCGACCACAGGGATTGTCCCCCGCAGCGCGGTTTCGTAGGACTCTCCCAGCGGGCGAAAATTTTTCCGAAGTTCCTCCACTTGTACAATAAGGTCCTCAACCGCGCCGGCGATTTGTAGGTCAAGCGACCAGGCTAGGGTGGAGCGGGGCCCATTCGGTACGGCTGAGGCGGTGTTTTTGCCCGCTAGATAATCGGCAAGGGACCGATGGACGGCTGTACCAAGCAGTTGAGGTAGGTCTTCGCGGATGGCATTGGTACGGATCGGTAGATGTAAAACCTGTTCCAACCAAGACTCTTCCGGCGCTTTCAAAATTCGCTCCCAGGCTTTGCAGGGGATGGCGGCTGACCACTCTTCCACGCCCCACAGATTTTCACCAAATCCGAAGTCGTAGGCGCCAAATGCCCTATTTGGGTTTCGACGGGCTCGATGGGCGGTGACCGTTTTTTCGACGGGAGGGAAATCGTCCCGTTTCATAGCGGAAATTTCGAGTAAAATTTCGCCATTGGCGGTGAATGTGTCATTTTGAAAATGATTTACCATAGCCGGCGCAAGAGAACGTAAGTTTCTGCCAATTAAGATGTTGTCGCTCTCAACGAAAATTCCTTCACAGTGCTGTGCGGTAGAAAAGCAGCGGCGCAGGAGGCCGTCCCGCATTGCGCTTTTTTCTTTCGGCGAAAGGTAATAGAAATCTTTCAGCTCACCGTTGAGCCGTGCGCAGACTTCGGCGTCCAACAGCTCCCCCGGTGCTGTGGAAAAATCTTCTTCGGCCGTGTCCGCCAGGATGAGGTGATCGTAGAAATTTTCCGCAACATCCCCATAGGAAACGAGATGGACGGGCGCGTGAAGATTTACCGGCTCGGCTTGTTCCTGCCGCTGGAAATTCCGCAATTCCTGTTCCAGCCAGCTAAGAAATTCTTCTCTACTAAGCTCTTCGCAGAGAGCGATAAGTGCAGGCAAACGGTCCCTAAGCGGCTCCCAATCGGGGACGACTTGGCAGGCCGCCTGGAGCAATGCCGCCGCCGTAGCGCGGTCCGGGAGAACGTTCCAGGGGAGGTCCGGAATGGCGCTGCAATCGTCACAAAGTTTTTTTCGGCAGTGATCTGCGATTGTATCCTCTCCTTCGGCCAGGGCGTCGTAGGTCCAGCCGTTTTCAGCGGCAAAAGCGTGCAGCAGCTCCCGGCACTCCCGCCGTTTGGGCCTCCTTTGATAGCGCAACCAGTTCCACTGGAATGAAGTAATTCTACTTCCGTCCGCCCGCCCGAGCAGGTCTAGGAAAGGAATGCGGATCCGTCGAAGTAGCTCCCGGACGGCGCGGAAGTAGCCGTGTGCGTGGGAAAAAACAACGGCTACGGGCTGGGACGGATCTCTTTCGGCAATTTTTAGCAATCGCCGGCCAATTAATTCCGTGGCCGAATTCCAATCTGCGACGTGAAAAAGTGAATGTCGCGCTTGCGGAATTGGATAGGAGTTTTCCCGGACGGTTTCGTAGCTCCAGCATTTCCTCCAGCGGCGGATGGCGGGCAGATTCGCCATGGGACGAAAAAAGTGGCAGATCCTTTTTGCGCAGCGCGATAGCAGCTGTAAAATAGCCCAATGGTCCCAGTCCCCTTCAAAAAATCCCAGGCTGCAGGCCAAATCCCAACGGTTTGCAGCAGGGCTGGCAAGCAGCGCCCACTCCAGTGCCGCTTCCGAATAAAATCCTTTTTTTTCAGCAAGCGCCAATGGGTTTTCGGGAAATAGCTTGTCTCTTTCTTGGGGACGTAGCCGGCACAGCTCCTGGGGCCAGGCCGATCCGCGCCGGTTTCGAATCTGTAGAGGAAGGAGGTGGCGGGCGGGTAGCGTCTGGCCGAGAAAATTCCCAGCGGCCACCAACTCATCGCGAAAAGACTGGGGCGTAAAAAAATAGACGCCGCGAAGGAGATCGCCGGACTGGCGGGAGAGCCGCTCTCGCAGCGGAAGAAGTTGGGCCCGATCGGGGACCAGCACCAGCGCTCGGCGCAACAACGGGCCGGCGGCCAGAAGTTGGGCCAGACGCTCTACCGGATCTGGCTCGCAGTCAAATATCGGCACAGGTGGCGGAGAGAGAGGGATTCGAACCCCCGGTGCCCTTGCGGGCACTTTGGTTTTCAAGACCGACGCAATCGGCCGCTCTGCCATCTCTCCCCTCCCGCACCGATGAAAAATCGTCCGTTGGCCGAGAGTCGAGGGAAATGATCGCGGTGACTCCCGCCTACGCAGCCGCCATAGCCATGTTTTTATTTTTAGGCGGCTGCGGATGGCTCATCCCTTGACGGCAAGGAACTCAAAAAATTTCTTAAATTTATATCAATATCGTTATGTGTGCAAAATTTATTTGGAAGAGGGAGGCAGTTTGGTAAAATACGACGCGTGCCGGGCACTCCTCGGAGTAGGGTGGCGGAAGCATGTCGCGGATCCGATATTGTATCTCCCTCTGTGATAATGGTCAAATGACTTTGCGCGTCCGTACCGTAGGCCCCATTCCAGCGGTCGATTCCTACCCATTCTTTTACCCCACTGCCGTGCCCTAGCGGATTGAATGCGATGGACATTCGCCCGTATTTCGCACCCAGCGCATGGCACATCATGCCGCCCATGGAAAGGCCCACCAGTACGGGGCAGTAAAATGTTCGCGAAACGGCCCTTTCCTGATTTAGATCGTCAATCTTGGGGCAGATAACGTCCAAGTATTCGCGTTCGTAGGCGGGCAAACTGTCGGGCACACTACCCGTCAAATTTTGTTCACAGTCTATGGCATCCTGGAGTCCTTGCATGCAAGAGTAAGGCACTATGTAGGGGGCAATGGAGACATCGGGATGGCTCCGCAGAAAGGCAGTTTCGTCTGCCGTAAAAATCATGCCGATTGCCAGTGCCTCATCGAGCGATAGCCGTTGTCTTCCAGGGGAACAATTCCCGCTTTGAATCGCGTTGGCTGCCGCAAGGGTGAGCTCTTCGCGCAGTCGGCCAGTCCCTGGGGGAATGTCTGGAAAGATGTCTTCCTTTGACTGCACTAGCGTGTACTCATCGTTCCCATAGAAAATTCTATTTCCTTCCCGAACGACGGGAATCCTCGCGTAGCGAATAAAATTCATCAACCAAACGAAGAGTAGGCCAAGCCCCATGAGAACTCTCCCCAACTTGGCGAGGGTGCTTATTGTTCGTCGGCTTCTGCAGCACGCCAGCACGGTGGCGTGAAGTGCATCGATCATTATTGCAATTCGCTGCTGATCAAGGTCTTGGACAAGAGCAGCGACCTCTTGGAGTAGGCCAGTGTCTGTGGGGTTTTCGTCGTTGAGTGGAGATAAAGTCTCTAGGGGCGCAATTTTGCGTAGTGATGGGCTAGAGATGTGTGCGGGGACCTCCGAAGGCAGCACGTACCCATACCGCCAAGGAAACAGACACACGCGCTATTTTGTCCTATTTGTGGGCTATTGTAAATAAAAAAAGATTGCCGTACGAGCTCGGTTTTTCTGGACTGAACTGTGGGCTATTCGGCCAAGGAACCGCTCGTCGTACGGCTCAGCGAAAGACGACGCCTTTCCAAGGGGGAGGGGAAAGAGGTCTGTGAGCTCCTGTTGGAGGCGGATGAGTCAATTCCCTACCAGTGTGGCGACTGGCTTGCCGTATTGGCCGGGAACCCCAGTAGGGAGGTGGAGCGGCTACTGGGACTATTCCGTGCCGACGGCGAAGAGTTGGTCACCGTTCGCGGCGAAAAAATTTCCTTGCGGCAGGCTTTTTCGGAGCGGCTTTCCATTGGCCAAGTCCCCCGGTCCCTGGCTGAGGCGCTCCTGCCGTACTGCATCGAGGAAAAACGAAAGGTACTGGAACTAAACCTAGTCGGCGATTTTGCGACCTCCGTTGGCGGACTTTCCGTAGCGGATTTTTTGGAAATTTTTATGGGGAAGAATGTCTCGCCGACGCCGGTTCTTCCAGCTCTAAAGCCGCTGCAGCCGCGGCTCTATTCCATTGCTTCCAGCCCCCTACTTCGGCCGAATGGCTTGCGGCTCGTGGTGACCACTTCTACCTACGTAGCCTCGAACGGCGAGCTCCGCTGTGGCATCTCCTCTTCCTACCTGAACCGACGGCTGGCCATCGGTGAAAGGTTGCGCTGTTACCCGATCCGTACCCACTTTCGTTTGCCAGAAAACTCTATGGCAGACGTCATTATGGTTGGTCCGGGCGCCGGCATCGCTCCCTTCGTGGGTTTTTTGGAGCAGCGGTGGGCGGAGCGCGATGGCGGTAAAACGATTGGCCGCAATTGGCTGTTCTTTGGCGATCGGCATCGAGCGACGGATTTCATTTTCGAAGAGGAACTCGCCGATTACCAGCGAAGTGGGATCCTAAATCGCTTGGACTTAGCATTTTCCCGAGATCAGGACCAAAAATTTTACGTGCAGGACCGTATCCGCGAACGGGGCGAAGAGCTGAGTCGCTGGCTGACTGCCGGTGCGCATTTTTACGTTTGCGGCGATGGCAAGCGCATGGCCAAGGACGTTGAAGTTGCGTTAACTGAGATTCTTATGTGCCATGGCGGGAAAATTGGCCCGGCGGCAGAGGAAACGGTCGCCGCCATGAAAAGAGACCGTCGCTATCAATTGGATGTCTATTAGGGAATGGCTGATAGAAAAAGCTTTCCGTGGCCGGTCGGCTCCGCTACGCTCGCCCGCCGTGGCTTGCGGAAAGCAGTTTATAGCTGACGAAAAGGGCGCGCTTCTCCCGTCCGCAGAAAAACGTGTGCGCCTGTGGCGATCGGCGAAAAATTTGCCGGACGGAATGGCTAAGGCGATCGATTGGCTGCTGACGCAGGGGCACTGGAGCGAGCTGAATGATCGATTCTTCAAGGATTTAGAATTTGGTACGGGCGGCATACGGGGGCGCTGCGTCGGCGGCACTGTAGCCCCCTCCGAAGGCGATGGAGCGGCAAAAATCTTTACGGGCAGTGCGGTGGGCTCGAATTGCATGAATGATCTCAACGTTGCGCGCGCCGCCATCGCGCTGTTCCGCCATAGCCGATCCGAAGAGTGCGAAATTCCTTCCGTGGCAATTGCCTACGACGTGCGGCATTTTTCGCGGCGCTTCGCGGAGATCGTGGGCGCCATTTGGACGCTGCTGGGCGGGAGAGCATTCCTCTTTGACGGCCCTCGCTCTACGCCGGAACTCAGCTTCGCCGTCCGTCACCAAAATCTAACGGCCGGAGTGGTGATCACGGCAAGTCATAACCCTTACCACGATAATGGTTTTAAGGCCTATTCCCGCGACGGCGGACAAATGGTGGATCCCCATGCCGCGGCTGTCATGGAGCTCTACGGGAAGACCTCACTCGAAGAGGCCTGTGAAATCTTAGGCAGGTGCGAGGGAGGGAGAGGAGAATTTTTCCCGAAGTCGTTGGACGATGACTACGTGCATTTTCTTCGAAAAACGATCGTCGACCCGCTTTCGATGGCGGCCATCGGAAGGCGCCCCATCGTCTATACGTCCCTCCACGGCGCCGGCATAGCCATCACGGAACAGCTAATTCGGTCGACGGGCCTGCCCATCTGCCCCGTGGCCGGCCAGTGCAATTTCGATCCCAATTTTTCCACCGTCCCTTCGCCCAACCCGGAAAATGGCGCAGCCTTTTCCGTCGCAATCGCCTACGCCAATGAAATTGGTGCGGATTTGGCCATAGCCGCCGACCCCGACGCCGATCGCATGGCCCTCGCCTACAGGAATCGAACTGGAAAAATGGAGTGTCTTTCCGGCAACCGAACGGCCGTCTTGCTGGCCGAGCGACGGCTGCATGCCCTCTTCGTGACCGGAAAAATCACAGCGGAAACAGCTTCCCATTGCGTCCTTATCCGCTCTCTGGTCACTACGCCACTCCTCGATGCCGTTGCCAAGTCCTACGGGATCAAAGTGGTCTTCACGCCCGTCGGTTTTAAGTGGATCGGCGCAAAATTGGAAGCCTACGAGCGGACGGCGACACAGAAATTGGGGTTGGCCTTTGACTACCGCCGATTGGACGAAGGCCAAAGGCGGTCCCTACTGCTGAAAAATTCAACTTATTTCGTTATGGGGGCGGAGGAAAGCTGCGGCTACATGGCGTTGGATGGAACGCGGGACAAGGATTCCCATTCCGCGCTCCTTATGGCCTGCGAAGCCTACGGGTCACTTCTGCGCGAGGGAATTACGATTGATGACTTTTTTGACCGTCTCCACCGCCGATTCGGCTACCACGATAGCCGAACGTTTTCCATTCAATTTCCAGGAACAGACGGACTTAAGAAAATAGAGACCCTCATGAAGTCGCTAAAAGAAAATTCCTACGAAACGCTGTGCGATAGGGAAGTTGTCACATCTTCGGACCTG
>JAIRMB010000075.1 GCA_031258995.1 Puniceicoccales bacterium | reverse complement strand
CCACCCGAAGGTCTTCCAGGCCGTCGGCATCGATTCGGACCGGTGGTCCGGACAGGCCTGGGGCATCGGCATCGAGCGGATTGCCATGCTGCTCTACGGCATCGACGATGTTCGCCACTTCTACCGCAATGACGAGCGATTTCTGCGGCAGTTCAATTGACCACTATGGTCTGGGCATTTATGTCCATGTGCCTTTCTGTGCCTCCCGCTGCGCCTACTGCACCTTCTACGGCGAGCCTCCCCGCCGCGGCGACATGGACCACTACCTAAACTGCCTGGCAATGGAGTGGAAGTTGCGCTGGGACGGCCGCCCCGCCGGCACCATCTACTTCGGCGGCGGCACGCCGGGCCTCCTCTCCTGCAGCGATTTCGAGAAAATAGCGGAATTTTTGGGACCGGCGCTATCTCCTCAATTGCGCGAATGGACCGTGGAATTTTCGCCGGCTACCGTCCGCCAGGAAAAGTTGCGCACCTTAAAAAAGTTAGGCGTTACGCGCATTTCGCTGGGGGTGCAGAGCTTCGACGATCGCAGGTTGGCCGCCCTGGGCCGCCGGCAGCGGGCAGAGCTGGCCATCACCGCCTTCGATCTGATCCGTACCCAGGGCTTTGCCATTAGTCTGGATCTGATCTTTTTGGTCCCCGGACAGCGCACGGCCGATTGGAAGCAGGACCTGGCCCGCGCCGTTGACCTAGGTCCGGATCACATTTCCACCTACTGTCTTACGGCGGAATCAGATGCGCCGATCTGGAAAAATCGATCCGTTCCCCCATCGACCGCCGGAGAAGTTTTCCACCGAAGCGCTAGAAATTTTTTGCAAATCAATGGCTATGAGCACTATGAGGTATCTAACTTCTGCCGCCCGGATCACCGCTGTCTCCACAATTGCAATACTTGGGCCATGGGCGAATGGCTAGGGCTGGGTCCGGCGGCGGCTTCTCAGTTCCGCGGCAGGCGCTTTCGGAACGTGCCGGATTTGCAGCGCTGGACGGCAGGAATTTGGTCCGGTTCTCCGGCCGAGGAAGACGTGGCCATTCTTTCCGAGCAACTACTGCTGCAGGACCGCTTTGTTTTTGGAATGCGAACGGCCGACGGCGTGCCCGACTCGCTACTGGAGCAGGCTACGAAGCTGGGCCACGGCAATCTGCGGGCATTGTTCGAACGATTTACGAAAGAAGGACTTGTCCGTAGGGTGGGCGATCGCCTGTGCCCCACCGGCCGCGGACTACTGCTAGCGGACGGACTGGCACTAGAGATCCTTTGCCATTGCGCTTGACCGGTTGGGCTGGCCACCTAGCCAGTGGACGGGCCGGAGAGATGGCTGAGCGGTCGAAAGCGCCTTCCTGCTAAGAAGGTGACCCCCGAAACGGGGTCCGAGGGTTCGAATCCCTCTCTCTCCGCCAGATAGACGATCTGGGGTTTGCGCGTTTGAAAGATCCGGGCAAATTTTTCTTGCAAAGACCACCTACGGACGTAAAAATCCAACCGGTTGGTGGTTTACGCCGTGTCTCGGTGTGGGCCGGCCGTTTCTCTGGCCTGAACCTGCCGTTTAAGGGGTTTTAAATGGATGCCTTTTTAATTTTTATAAAAAATTGCATTTGGGGGGTGCCACTAATTGCCTTGCTCGTAGGGACCGGCATTTACTTTTCTTGTAAACTTAAATTTCTACCGGTTACGCACTTTAGGCAAGCCTGGGGGCTCCTATTGCATCCGCGGAGATTGGCGCCCTCCGCAGGAGATATTTCCGCTTTTGCGTCCTTATGTACGGCCCTAGCGGCAACCCTCGGCGTTGGCAATATCGTCGGTGTCGCTCTGGCCGTTTCCGTTGGCGGTCCCGGAGCTCTGTTTTGGATGTGGGTTGCCACATTTTTCGGACTTGCCGTTAAGTACGCGGAAGGGTTGCTGGCCATCCGCTATCGAACGGTCGGGAGTGATGGAAAAGTCGCCGGAGGACCAATGCACTACATTGAGCAAGGGTTGAAATGCCAATGGTTAGCGAAGTTTTTTGCCCTTTGTGGAGCTGGGGGTGCCCTTGTCGGAATCGGCACGTGGACGCAAAGCCATGCCGTAGCAATTGCAGCCCAATCGTCCTTTGGAATTCCTTTCGTAGTCACGGCGGCACTGATAGCGCTTCTCGTTGCTGCCATTACGATGGGCGGGCTTCGGAGAATTGCTGCCGTTTCTGAAAAGGTCGTTCCCTTTATGGCCATTTTCTACACCTGCGCTGCGATTTGTGTCCTTGTTTTGAAAGCGTCGGCGATTCCGCAGGCATTGGCCTCCGTTTTTGTGGGAGCTTTTTCTCCTAGAGCAATTTTGGGAGCCGGTTCTGGGGCCAGCGTCGCCATGGTCTTGCGCATTGGAATCAGTCGAGGGATTTTTGCCAACGAATCTGGACTGGGAAGTGCCGCGATTGCAGCGAGTGCTGCTAAAACCGATATTCCGGCGCAACAGGGACTTATTACAATGCTCGGCGCGTTTCTTTCCATTGTCGTCTGTACGATGACGGCTTTAGTTTTATTGGTAACGGCTCCGGAAATTCATCTCTTCGGCGGACACATGGATGGAGGGCTACTGACTTCTCAAGCATTTGGCGCCGGGTTAAGCATGCCGATGGTCGGCCGGGCAATTGTCGATTTGGGAGTTATCCTTTTTGCATTTACGACAATTCTGGGCTGGAATTATTATGGAGAAAAGTGTGTGCAATATTTGTTGGGAATGCGGTTCGTGTTGCCGTACAAATTGCTTTTCCTATTTTTTGTGGCGGTCGGGCCGTTTTGGAATATGGACATGATTTTTGTCGTCGCCGACATTGCAACGGGACTTATGGCGCTTCCAAATCTCATTGGACTCATTGGACTTCGAAAAGAAATTTTCCAAGAGACCAAGGCTCTTTGGCTAACGGAAGCCAGGTGATTTTTTGCCGGGCGGTCGAGCGGGCGGAACGCCTATTTATTACGACGTCCGCGAGAAACTAATGGCTCCGGAACAGCTAATGAAATGCGTTTTCGGGAGGCCGTCGGGCGTCGAAGAGGTGTAATAGCCTAGACTGAAATCCCGTATGGCGGGTGCTAATCCGCCCAGCTCTTCGGGTGTAACCGCATCGGTTCTCCCCGGAGCCACGAACGATATGGCTACGTCACATATTTTTGGGCTAGTATCCACGTGTGATACGAACACATTGTTCTCGTTCAAAAAAATGCGGACATAGGGAGCTATTTTTGCTCCAACGTTAATACGAAATTGATTGAAAAAAGAAGCCGTGGCGTTGTTCAGCGATGCCATGGCCCGTCGACCCTGATAGCCTTCTATGAGCATCGCAATTTTATTGCGAGCGGCGTTCATATCCCCGCCGCATGCTTCACTAATTGCTAATACGATACGCCTAAGAAATTCTTGACCGGTTTCCCGTAGACCCGGACACAGCAGCGTCTTCGCTGTGCAGTCGCTTCCTAGTACAATTTCCCCATTAGGGGGAAACAAAAAATCCTTCATGAATCCATTATATGTGCCTGGAACGACCGCGTTAAACGCCGCCTCTATTGTTTCGTCCGGCAGCGCCGCAGGGTCGCACCCATCCGGCAAAAGTTGAGCCATTTTTTCCCGGTCCGCCCGTGGCCGTCCCGCCACTTTCGAGCTCGGGCTATCCATTTCAGCCGTAAATCGTTCTCGATCTATTGCCTCCCGTAACGAAAACTCCATTTTGGGAAATGATGATTTCTCAATGGCTTGCCGTTTTATCTCGTCATAAAATTCTGTGGTGGGAAGGCCAGAATTAGAAATTTTTTCGAGGACGATCTCCAGTTGTCGCTCAACTGTGCGCTGGGCGGAAGATAGGCCGAAAAAATGTACCGCTACGCATAGCCAAAATGATCCAAGACCTACGCAGTTGAGCCGGCTGCGGCGCTCGGAAAAGCTCAACCTTTCATCGTGCAAAATGCTTTTCGAAAGCACATTATGAATGAAATTTAGCGGCGTAGTTTCTTTCGGCGGCTGTAGGGTAGGAGAAGCGCTTGGCTTGTCGGCAGTGCCTCTATCGATCTGTTTCCCCATTTGCTCAACATAGTGAGCGGCAAGTAGGCCTATGGATATGGGCGAATCCACCGACACGGGGCGTAAGTTTACACGATTGACGCAAATTTGCAAGGAGAGTTCACCTGGCAAGCGCGCCCGTTGGGGTACTCGCCCATAGACTTTCCCATTCTCGACGGCCCTTCCGTTTTCGCGAAAATAATTTTTCCCGCTGTCCAATTGTGGACGGACTGGAAAATTTTCTCGCCAAATGGGCCCATCGGGTTGGGCTTGTCGGAATATGGAAACGCCATGGCAAAGGGATCGGAACGGGAAGCACTGATTACGCCGCTCTTTGTCGGCCTTTTTTTTGTGCAATTTTTATCGTTTTTGAGCTTTCAGATGCTGCACTACACGCTCTCGCTCTATGTGGCGGAGCTTGGCGGGGGAAATCGCTCCGTCGGCCTAGCGGCTGGGTGTCTAACGTTTGCCATGCTGTGTACCCGTCCCCTTGCCGGCCTGCTGCTGGATAGGGGCAGCCGGCGGACCGTGCTGCTCGCTTCCCAATTATGTCTTATCGCGATAATTCTGTCATATCAGCACGTTCGAACCATTCCCGCACTGATAGCGGTCCGGTTCTTACACGGCTTTTTTTGGGCCTTTGCGGCAACTGCCGTCACCACCGTCGTGGCGGCCATCATTCCTCGAAGCCGCATGGGGGAAGGTATGGGGATTTTCACTTTAGCCATCGGCATTGCCATGGCCATCGCTCCAGGAATTGGCTTTTCCACAGTTTTCCGCACAGGGTTTTTTGACCTCTTCCGACTTTGTGCCATTTCCGCCGCCGCTGCCCTGGCTCTCTCTTTCTTTATGCGCGGTAAACTCCGCCAGGGCGACCGGAAGTCCGCGCAAGGTCCCGAAAGGGCCGGCCCTTTCCTAGGAGCTGCCGTTCCGGCCGGTCTGCTTATCGGCTCCGTGGCAACCATATCCTCCTCCATTTCTTCATTTCTGCCCCTCTACGCGGGGCAGCTTGGCGCGTCGTCCGCAATTCCCTTCTTTTCGCTCTCTGCCACCCTACTCCTCCTTTCTCGGCCCGTCGCCGGCAAGCTCGTGGATCGCCATTCGGCCCGCACCGTCCTAAGCCCGGCCCTACTGTTGCTTTCCCTAGTTTGCGCCCTATTGGCCATCGCCCCCTTTCCTGGCTGGATGTATTTTGCCGCGGCAGCCCACGGCATCTCCTTCGGCGCCCTCATGGGCGGTCTGCAGACCATGGCCCTTCTGAGCGCCGACTGCGATCGCTATGGAGCTGCGACGGCTACTTTCTTTTTCGGCTTTGACATTGGCAATGGGCTAGGGCCGCTAGTGGCCGGTTCCCTTGCCGACCTTATCGGCTATCGGGGGACCTACGGTGTTTTTTCCGGAATTCCCATTTTGGCTGTCGGTCTGCTGGCACTGTCCGGCGTATTGCGAAAGCGACACCTCCGCAGTCGATGAGGGCCATCCGCCATTTTACGGTTTCTTCCACTTCCGAAGCCGTTCTTCGCCAGTCACATCCCGTTCATCCGCGAAAGGTCGCTACGTATTGGCGTAAGTGATTGCGCCACAAGATGGCGTTATTTTTTACTTGCGCCGAAAGACTCCGCAGCTTCGCTGCCCCCGTGGGAGGGAAGTCGGCGCCGAGAAAAATGATGAGCGCACCACAGGTCGATCGGGCCTACCGCCGCTGGCGCATGCGTATCCTCTACACGCTCATCGTCGGCTATGCGGCCTTTTACCTGGTGCGGCAAAATATGCAAATCGCCGTTCCCCTCATGCTCAGGGATTTTGGTTGCACGCGGACCCAGATGGGTTGGGTGTTTAGCGCCTTTCCGCTGGTCTATGGCGTAGGGAAATTTGTCAGTGGGGCCGTCTGCGATCGGGTCAATGTGCGCTACTACATGTCCACCGGCCTTCTGCTGGCCGCGTTCTGCAGCGTGCTGATCGGTCTGGCGCCTTCCATTGCCAGGGCCTGCGGCGGCCTATTTCACACGGTTCTCAGCCCTCTGCCTTTCATCGCAGTATTTTACTCTTTCAACGGCCTTTTCCAGTCCACCGGCTGGCCACCGGTTGCCCGCCTAATGACCAATTGGTTCTCTCCTAAACGATTAGGAACATATTGGGGAGTTGTTAACATGTCTCACCAGATCGGCAGCGGGATCATTTTGGTGGGCGGCGCATGGCTGGGTCAACATTTCGGCTGGCATTCCATTTTCTTTATGCCGGCCGCCGTCTGTGCCCTCATCTCGCTCTTTCTCCTAGAAAATCTCTGCGACACGCCGGAGTCGGAAGGCCTGCCGCCCCTGGAGGTCTACGAAAATCTTGAATCCAGCTGGAAGGTAGAGAAGGAAGAGAGCTCTCGTATTTCATTAAAGGAAATTTTCTTACGGCACATCTTACCCAACCGGGCTCTCTGGCTGGTTTGTTTGGCAAATTTTTTTCTCTATGTGGTGCGGATGGGTTTCTTCAATTGGGCTCCCACTTTCCTGCAGGAGGCCAGGGGCTCATCTCCTATCGGCTCCAGCTTCCAATCGGCTTTTTTTGAAATTTCCGGAATTTTCGCCGGAATTTTCGCCGGCTACGTCTCCGACCGCTGGGCCGGCGGACGCCGCAACGCCGTCTGTGCTGTCTTCGTGGCCCTACTGATCCTATCTCTGCTTCTTTTTTGGGTCGCACCCAACGGAAAACCATTTATCGACGGCATTCTTCTGGTCGTAATCGGTTTCTTCGTCTACGGGCCGCAAAGTCTGGCCGGCATCGCCGGGGCCGAATTCGGTTCCGGCCAGGCGGCTGCGACGGCCAATGGCCTCACGGGCCTCTTCGGCTACATGGGGGCCATTTTTTCCGGGTTTGGCGTCGGCCTCATCATCGACCACTTCGGCTGGAATCGGGCCATCTTTTTTTATATCTGCTGCGCCGCCGCCAGCCTCTTCTTTTTTGCGCTGAACTGGTCCCAGACTGCCCAGGCGGCCGACCGGAAATAGACGGGTTGTTTCCGCTTCCCCACGCAAAAAGCGCTCCAGTTTTTCAATGGCCCAATCCGGCGTCGATGTGGCGGATGCGATAAGTAGCCGATCGGCGTCGATCGGCAGAATTTTTTTCAATTCTTCCGGCGATTCCGCCACCGTCACCCCGACGCCGACCCGTCGGGCGATGGCGGCGAGTGCCTGTCCGTTGGCGGACTGCGCGCCGGACGCGACCAGGACATGGCCGTAGCGGCCGCTTGACAGTGCTTCGGCCAATTCCCGGCGCCGCATCAGGACCTCTTTGCACAGGGACGGAACGGCCCGCAGGCGGGGAAATCGGTCGCGGGCGGCGGAGGAAAATCGGGCCAGCTCTCCCCCATCGGCCGTCGTTTGGGCAAACAGAGCCGTGGGTTTCTCATCCGGCGCCGGCAGGTCCGCTTCCGATTCGCAGACGACCACATTGGCGCGATCGGCGAGGCCCACAATTTCTGGATGTTCCCGTCGGCCAAAAAGTAGAACGCGGAAGCCCGCGCCGGCCATCCGCCGGATCCGTTCCCCATTGCGACGGACGGCGGGACAGGTGCCGTCGAACAGGGTGCAGCCAATGGAGCGAAGTTGCCCCCAGCGATAGGAAGAAATGCCGTGGGTCGGGATCAACAGGCAGTCCCTCCGCTCCAATCCCCGTCCCTCGCCATTCCAAGCGATGGCGCCCTTCTCCAGTAAAAAATTTTGTATGGAAGCGCTGTGGGCCAATTCGCCGCAGCAGTGGACTCGCCACCCTTCCGCGATAAGTCGCTCCGCCAAAGTCAGAGCCTTTCGCACGCCTCCGCAAAGTCCGCAGTGGCGGCAGCATTCTATTTTCATTTACGAACCCCCATTTTAAGGGGAGAGAATCCCACGGTAGAGGGAAGGCAAATTTTGCTACGAATTTTGCCATTCCGTGGAGGACCGTTGCCATTGGGGATGGCGTACGGGCCGGAGAAATTTATTGAAATTGTGGGCGCCCTAGCTTGACATCGGAGGGCCTTGACCTAGGTGGAGTGCGGCCGCGGGCTATGAACCAGCAGATCTTGACAATTTTGGAGTACATGGAGAAGGAGAAGGGGATTCCGCGCATGGAAATGGTGCGGACCATTTCCGATGCCATCGTCTTCGCCGCCCAGAAAAGCGTCACCGCGGGCCAAAATTTGGAAGTGTCCATTAATCCCAAAACGGGAGCCTTGAAAGCCTATTCGCTCCTTACCGCCGTTGATTCGGTGGGGGACGTGGATCGGGAGATTCACATCCAGCGGGCGCGGGAGGAAAACCCGGAAATCAAGATAGGCGATACGGTTCGGCGTGAAATTGACCCGGGCACATTGGGCCGCATAGCGGCCCAGGCTGCCCGCTACGCCATTTCTCAGAGCGTCCGCGAACACGAACGGATCCGCGTCACGGGGCAATATGAACGGCACGTTGGCAAAATTGTAAGCGGTACGATCATCCGTAAAGAGATCCACGAAAGTCGCTTCCCAGGAAAGCCGCCCATGACGGATTTCGTAGTTAGCGTGGACGGCACGGAAGGTATTCTAGCCCAGCGGGATGTGATTCCAGGCGAAGAATTTCGCGTGGGCAATAGTGTCCGAGCACTGCTGGTGGGCCTCAGCAATGGCGGCTTCGGCCCCATGCTAACCCTCTCTCGCACTTCCCCCCATTTCGTGGCCGCGCTCCTGCAGTTGGAAATTTCCGAGCTGGCCGACGGCACCGTCGAGGTGGTGCGGCTGGTCCGCGACGCCGGCTATCGCACGAAAATTGCCGTTCGCAGTCGAGATCCGCGGGTGGATCCGGTGGGCTCCTGTGTGGGGTCCCACGGAATTCGCATTAAGAACATTATTAAAGAGCTCAGCGGTGAAAAAATCGATGTCATGGCCTATTCCGATGACCTGCCAAAATTCTTTCAGGAGGCCCTCCGTCCCGCCATTCCGCAAAATGTCCAAATCGACGCAGTGAGCCAGCGTATCCGTTTCGAGGTGCCGGAGAGCGATCTAGCGCTAGTTATCGGCCGCGGCGGGAAAAACGCCCGCCTTACCTCCCGCCTTCTAAATTGGCGCCTTGATATCGCAACGGCCAGCTCCGGCCAGGTGAAATTCGACATCAACGTGCAAAAAGCCGTGGAGGTACTCAACGCCCACGTCGGCCTACCGGCGGACTGCGCCTCCCGGCTCGTCGCCATTGGCATCACAACGCCGGATGCGCTGGAAGGTGTTACGGTCGCAGATCTCGTCGATGCGGGCCTGAAAATGAAGGACGCCGTCCTGGCCCTCGATGGCTACAAAAGCTACAAAAAAAGTAAGGAAACGAACTCCTCCGGGGAAGACGGGACGGAGGAAAAGCAGGGAGCGGTCCAGAGCGCAGTTTAACGATGAGTACGCGTATCTATTTGCTTTCTAAGAAATTGGGCATGTCTACCAAGGAATTGGTTAGCCTACTTCAAAGCCGCGGCTTCGATGTCAGCAGCGCTTCGAGTTCCATCGCCGACATCTATGCCGAAGACCTGCTTCGCGAGTTTGCCGTTTCGAATTCCCAGGAGCCCAAGAGGGAAAGTGACGACATGGGCCCTGCCGTGGAATCGGCCGCGGAGCCTGACCCTTCCCCGCCCGCCGTCGAAGAGCACCATCTGCGGCCGGTAGAGCGCGTGGACCAGCGACCGCCATTGCTGCCCGCCCAGGAAGAGGCGGCCATGCCCATCCTAATTCGGCAGGAGGCGGTGGTTCGTCCGGCAGAGCAGGGGCCGCGGCGAATGGTTCCACTAGAGCGGCTGCAGGGGTCTAATAGATTTGTTGGCAATCGTTTTGGGCAGAAATGGAATGAACGGCGCGATTTCGGCGGCGGCGATCGGCGCAGTGGAGGGAATTTTCCAGCCAACGGCCGCTTCGGAGACGGCCGGCCCTCAAGCGGCGGAACAAGGCCGGGCGACCGGCCCGCCTTCTCGGGCAAGTTCGGACGGGGCACCGGCGAGCAGCGGCGTGGAGATTTTCGCGCTCCTCCGCGCGCCTCGGAGCGGCCCGCTTCTTCTTTTTCGCTGCCGCCGTCACGGCCATTGCCCGCCGCCGCTCCCCGTCCGCCCAGCGATCCGCGGGCCATCGACGCCCTGCGGCAGGAGGGAAAGGCGCTGCGGCTGAAGTTTCCCATCTGTGTCCGGGAATTCGCTTCGGAAGTTGGCCTCAAGCCCTTTCAGCTCATTTCCGAACTCATGCAGATGGGCATTTTCGCCTCCATGAATTATCTGGTAGATGAAACGTTGGCCAAGCGTATCGGTGAAAAATTTTCCCTAGTAATCGAGGCCCGGCAGGAATGCGCTCCCACCGCCGGGCCATCTGCGAAGGCCCCGCGGAAACCGGCCGCTCGGGGCGTTCTGCTGGAGCCGCGTCCACCGGTCGTCTGCGTACTGGGCCACGTAGACCACGGCAAGACCACGCTCCTGGACCACATCCGTCGGGCCAACGTGGCGGCATCCGAGGCGGGAGGAATTACGCAGCATATCGGTGCCTATGAGGTTGATACGCCAGGCGGCCGCATTACTTTCATCGACACACCGGGCCATGCCGCCTTTTCGAAAATGCGAGAACGAGGCGCCAATCTCACCGATTTGGCCGTGCTTGTTGTTGCTGCGGATGATGGCTTTATGCCGCAGACCGATGAAGCGCTGAAGTTTGCACGGAATGCGGCCGTACCGGTGGTGGTGGCCATAAATAAGGTCGACGCCAAGGGGGCCAATATCAATCGCGTACGGCAGCAGATGCAGCAGCGGGGCATCGCTCCGGAAGACTGGGGCGGCGAGACACTCTGCGGGGAAATTTCCGCCCTAAACGGCGATGGCATTCCCAAACTGCTCGAATTGATCCTCGTGCAGGCGGAAATGCTGTCCTTGCGGGCGGATCGGAGAGCACCCGTGGAAGGCACGGTATTAGAGTCCCAAATCGAGGTGGGCAGGGGGCCAACCGCCTCCGCAATCGTGCAAAATGGGACGCTTACGATTGGAGATGCGCTGGTCTGTGGGACGCAATACTGTAAGGTGCGGGCTCTTCTGGACGGCTGCGGCAAGCCAATCAAAGAGGCTCCCCCTTCGAAGCCGGTGAAGATAATTGGTTGGAGCGGAGTGTTGGAAAGTGGGACAGTTTTCACCTTCGCCGAAAGTGAAAAAGCCGCTCGGGAGTTGGCGGAAGAGGCCCGTGTGGAAGAAATTCGCGGCGAGCAGGCAGAAACGCGAACGCCATCCACCCGGTGCCGTTCCGACGGCGACGGGGCAACTGGGGACGTGGAGGCGCTCTTCGCGGCCATCCATGCCAAAAATAAGCGTGCCTTGCGGGTCATCGTCAAAGGGGATGTGCAAGGGAGTGTGGAAGCCCTCGTGGCCTGTCTTGCAGCCTTACCGCAGAACAAAATCAGATTGGAAATCCTTCGTGCAGCCGTCGGCCCCCTGTCACTGTCCGATGTGGAATTCGCCCGCCCCGTCGGGGCCACGCTGGTCGCCTTCAACGTGCGATCCGAAAATGGCGTCCAAGCGGCACTAAAACAACACGGCATCACCCTATTGCAGCACGACGTCATCTATATGCTGATCGATCGGGTGCGGGAGGCTATGGCGGACCTGCTCGATCCGGAGCTTGTGGAAGAAAAATTGGGTGCGGCGCAGGTGAGGCAGCTATTCCAGCTTTCCAAAGGTACCATCGCCGGTTGCATGGTCACGGAAGGCAAAGTGCTGCGGGACGGTCAGGCGCGGATCTGGCGGGAAGGAAAGCAGACATTCGACGGCAGGATAGGCTCGCTGCGACGAGAAAAGGAGGATG
>JAIRMB010000046.1 GCA_031258995.1 Puniceicoccales bacterium | reverse complement strand
CCGGAAACCGCATTTTTCAGTTCTGGTACCGGCCGCCGCAAAATTTCCGCCAGCCGAATCAGCGCCTCCTCCCGCACCTCCATCGGAGCAAGCTTGGGATCCACCCCCACTTCAACGGTCGGCACGGTCACTGCGAGGGCAACGCCATGCCGGTCGTAGATATTCCCTCTTCGCCCTTCCGTCACGGCGAAGAGGTGCCGGATGCGATCTATGGAGCGAATTTTTTCCGCCGGAGCGAAAAGCATTAGATAGGTCAGCCTAACTGCGAGAAGGGCAAAGAGGAAAAGAAGAAGGCCGAAAGCCACAAACATCCGCCAGCGCCTGTCCATGGCCGCCCCGCTTTTCGTGCGTAAAGTCTAGAGGGAAGGCGCTCCCTCCGCGCCGGTTGCGGTTCCGTACCCCTCCTGGGCCGTAAGAGCGGCGGAACGGCGGGCGAAATTGTGCAGCTCCACGGCGGAGATCCGGCGGATGCGGCCATTCGTCGGTTCCGCCATACGGCGGCAGGCATAGGTTTCCAGGCAGGCGGGCGCGTGGAGCCGGGCCACCTTCGCCTGGAGGGCGGAGCAATGGCGGGCCAGCCGCTGGTTCTCCAGCTCCAAGGATCGGGAAATCTCTCCCACCCGCAGGGCCTGTTGCTGGTACCAGACGCGGCCAAAGCAGCCGGCGACGATGCCTAGAGACAGAGCTACGGCCAGACAAAGGACCCGCACCCGTCCCGGACGCCAGCCGCTTCCCCCATGTCCCGCGGCGATTGCCATGACTCAAGCACCTCCCTCCGTCCTGCGGAACAGGCGTAGTTTTGCCGAACGGCTTCGCGGATTGCGGATCTGCTCTTCTGAAGTTGGCGTAATGGGCTTTGCGGTGAGAACTTCACCGCGCACCGCACGCTCGTCTGCATAGCGGCCATCGGAGCGGTCGACGGCCAGGCCGCCCCATTCGCGAAAATACCGCTTCACGATGCGGTCCTCCAGCGAGTGAAAGGAAATGACAGCCAACGTACCCCCTTTTTTAAGTGCGGAAAATGCTTTGGGCAGCGCTTCTTCGAGCGCGTCCAACTCCCCATTGACGGCAATGCGAATTCCCTGAAATACGCGCGTGACCGAATCGATCTTCGTCCTATAGGCGGCCGGCAACACCCGATGCATCAGGTCCGCGAAGGCCGCCGTCCGCTGCAATTTTTCCGTGCCGCGGAACTCTTCGATGGTGGCCACCGCACGCCGCCAGTGGGGCTCCTCCCCCCAATCCCGTATGGCCCGCACCAGTTCCCCGTGAGTTGCTTCCTCCAAGAATTGCGCCGCCGTCTTTCCCTGGCTCTGGTCCATGCGCATGTCCAACGGCCCGTCCAATCGAAAGGAAAATCCGCGGGCCGACGCATCCAGTTGGTCCGAAGAAACCCCTAGGTCCAGCAAGATGCCATCGAACGTTTTTTGGGAAAGGCGGTCCAGCCGGCAAAAATTTTCTCGGGCAAAGGTAACCCGGTCTGCCGGCAGCACGTGTCCGGAACGCTCTAGGGCTTCCCCATCCCTATCGATGGCCCAAAGTTTTGCGTTTGGAAATTCTGCCAAAATGGCGCGGGAGTGCCCACCGCTGCCCACGGTAGCATCCAAGAACGTCTCGCCGGCCGTCGTTCGAAATGCCTCCAAAATTGGTGCGACTAGAACCGGTATGTGCGTCATATCCGCCATGCGCGACCCTCCCCCGGAGGGCCGCCTAACGATTTCTTGCCGATTGTCGAGCCAAATAAATTTCTGGCAAATCGCTCCTATGCAACACGTTAACTTGATTTTCCTATCGGGTCCTATCCAACGACGGCGAGCGGACGGGACGCAGGTACTCACAGCATCTTTCATTGAACGCTTCACTTCGAATTTTGTCAATTAGTTTTAACTGCTTTGGGGCATTTTTATTTTGACAAAATCATCGACTTGCTGCCAGTCTGTAAACGGGCATCCTGGAGGAGAATCGGAAGATGCGGGCTTCCCTTGAATGCGTTAGCCGATAGAACCGCAGGCGGTCGGGAACTCCGGTGGCGCCCGTCCCACGCGAAATAAACAGAAAATTTCGCCCTACTCGTTGCACAGCTCTCGAAGCAGGCGGCAAATTTTTGCGCCGTAACTCGGGTCGGCGGCCCATTGGCCCGAAAGGTCGTTGACATAGGGGGCAGACCCGAGGGCGACCAGCTTGCGACGGCCGTCGATGCAGCGCCGTCGGGTCGGCGTCGATGTGGCATAGGCCTTCAAATGTTGTACTTGTGCTCGAACGCCGCTTTCCAGACTCGGGAACCGGACGCCTCTCCGTCCGCCGCCGGTTGCGCCGTAGCCGCAAAAATTATTCTGATCGGCGGACACGTCCCCTGTGAATGCCAAAAAATTTGTCTCCAGACACATCTGGCAAAAAGCAACGGAAGCCCGCACCCCTTCGGCTTTGCATTCCTTTCTGTAGATGTCGGCCAGCCGGCGCACTTGGGACCTGTCAGCGGCCGGATTGTGCCGTAGAACGAAGCGCTCCATCTGGGCCACACCGACCCCATCGCGGCCCATGATGGGCTCCCGGCCGCCCCGCGGTTCCCGCTGCACCGCGCAGCCGGCGATGGAAAGCAGCGCCGCGAGAGCACCCATTTGAAGAATTTTCACGGCCTAACTCTAGGCGAAAAATTTTTTTTTCAAGTTTTTCGAAAAATGCCATCAGACTAAAAATTTGGGTCGCTGCGACATGACGCATTTTGGGGGGATTTGCCCCGGGTGCTTCCGATTGCGCGGAGGACCTAATTTTTTTTATGAACTTCATTGTGGTAAAGGGACATAGAAGGAGCTTTGCTAAAAAAAGTAGCTCCGCTTCGGGGGTCCCTTACACTCCCGCCGTGCGAACCTTGGAGGAGGCGGCGAGGGCCCGCAAATGGCGCTATGTTCTATTCGTTCTTTCGGAACGACTTTTCGAAAGTTCGGACGAAGAAAATCTGCGCCTTTTCCGGGAGGCGGTGGTGGCGCTCCGGCAGGCCCCCCGCGGTCGCCACGTTCGCCGGGCACTTGGAATTTTGTGGCGCTACGCGCTCCACCTGTTCCGTCGAAACGGGGCCGGCCGCGGCCGCTGTGCTATAGAATGGCTCTGCCTGTTCCCTAAATCGAGCCTTGCACTCCGACAGCTGATGCAGATGACGAGAAATTCATCCGAATTTCAACCTCTGTTTCTCACAGTTGCCCTGCTTCTGCCGCTGAAAAAGATTCGAAAGAACGAACGGATGGAGTTCTGCCGAAAACTCCTGCTGGCAGGAAAGGGCGAGGAGGCTGCGGGATTGGCCCGGCGCATTTTGGAACTGCAGCCGGCCAGCGCGGAGGCCCGACATTTGCTCTGGTCTGCCCTTCTTCAAAAGACGGAGGGCGGGGCCAAACCGATCGGCATGGACGAGAAAATGCCGGAAAAGTTATTCACAGAAATTTGTGAACAAAATGACAGCAAAGAGGGATTGCCATTGGGGACGGCGCCGTAAGATCCCCTCTGGTTCCGCAGAGATGGATCCTTTTTGGAAAAAAATTTTTTTTACATCCATAATGTACGAGCCGACTTACAGCATATTCGGGTGCAGGTCGGTCGCCGTCAGGGTGGTCGGGCCGAACTTGCATTTAGGTGAGGCGGGACGGCCGTAGGAGTATTGTGAATAACTCAACCACAGACGTACAAAAGGAAGGCCCGTTGGCCATCACCTGGCTGTCGCTGCAGGGAAATTTGCGCGAGCTTTTCGCCGAAGATGTCTATCGCATTTGGTTCGAAGATTTGCGGCCTCTGCGGGAAGGCGATGGCGAATTGGTCCTGCTGGCGCCGAACGAATTTGCCGCCCTATGGATTCGCGATAACTATGGAATAACCCTGGAAAAACACCTCGCGGAGGCGGCGGGAAAAGTCGTGCACATCGCACTGGAATTTCCCCAGAAGGCGGGCCGGGAGGAGATGGCCGCTACGGAAAATTTGCCCGCTTCAAAGGTCTCCCAACGGCGGCTCAATGCCATCCGCCGCTTCGACGAGACCTACCTAATTAACCCGAAAAACACCTTCGAAAATTTTGTCGTCGGCGCAGGAAATCAGCTGGCTCAGGCCACTTGTCTGGCCGTCGCCAAGGATCCCGGGAAAGCCTACAATCCGCTCTTCCTCTACGGCGCCACCGGCCTAGGTAAAACCCATCTGCTGCAGGCCGTTGCCCACGCGACGCTGGAGCGGCGCTCCAAAATGCAGGTGATTTACACCTCTACGGAAAAATTTACCAATGAATTCATCAAAGCAGTGCAGGAGAACTCATTGGGAAAATTCCGAAATGGCTATCGGAAAGTGGACGTGCTGCTGATCGACGACGTGCACTTTCTTTCTGGCAAAGAGCGCATTCAAGAGGAATTCTTCTATACGTTTAACGAACTTTTTGAAAGCCAAAAGCAAATATGTCTTTGCAGCGACCGTCCGGCGGCGGAAATCGCCCGACTGGAAAGTCGGCTAATTTCCCGCTTTCAGTGGGGCTTTGTGGCGGACATTCAGGCGCCAGATTTGGAAACCCGCATCGCCATTTTGCGGAAAAAGGCTAACGCCATGCGACTCAATCTCCCGGAAGACGTATTGCAGCTGCTGGCGGAGGGTGTCTGTACCAACGTGCGCCGACTGGAGGGTGCCCTGAATCGGGTGGCCGGCTACATGGCCCTCACACGGCGACCCATCGCCGCCGCCGAAGCCCAGCGGCTATTGCAGGACGTCTTTCGCGAGGAGGCCGCACGGGTCGTGCACATTGAACAAATTCAGCGGCAGGTTGCGGAGCACTACCAGATCACCCTAGCCGAACTTTTGGGCAAGAAACGTCCCGCCGCCATCGCCTTCCCCCGCCAAGTGGCTATGTACCTTTCCCGTCTCCTGACGTCCCATTCGCTCCAACGCATCGGCAAAGAATTCGGCGGCCGTGACCACGGTACCGTTATCCACGCCTGTAAAACCGTCGAAGGTGCCATGGAGCAGGATGCGAGCGTCCGAAAAACCGTCGAAATGCTCCAGCGGGTGCTCCAATAGGCCCATCAAAGATCTGCCGCTCCCAACGGTCGCATTCGAGATGCGCAAAGTCACTCTCTTGACTTTTGCAAGAGATCCATTGGGCCGCCGATGAATTTTCTTGGCAAGGCTGCGAGGGCGCCTAGGCAGATTCCGTGGGGAAGGAGCGGACGAAAGATTCTTCCGGAGGTCCCAAACGGCGAAGCGCAAGTTCTTTCGGTGCCAATGAGGAATTTCTTCGTATGGAAACGTCGGAAGAATGGCGCCATTGGCTAGAGGAGAACGGGCAAAAATCCCGCGGAGTTTGGCTACTTTTTCCTCGGAAAAGTTCTGGTCGGTCAGGGATTAGCTATTACCAGGCACTGGAGGAGGCGCTCTGCTTCGGCTGGATTGACGGCATGGTGCGGCGCTATGACGCGGAAACCGTTTCCAACCGCTTCAGCCGACGAACTGCAAAAAGTTCTTGGAGCGAAGTAAATAAGCAGCACGCCCGACTGCTCATAGAACGGGGGAAAATGGCTCCCGCCGGCGCGGCCGTACTGCCGGACCTGGATCCGAATTCCTATGTGCCGCCGCCGGACATTTTAGAGGAGCTGCGTCGGGATGGCCAGGTTTGGGAGAATTTTTGCGCGTTTCCAAGCTACTATCGCAATATTCGCCTAGCCGCCATTGATTTATGGCGAAAAAATCCGGATCGATTTCGTCATTCGCTGGATACTTTCATCGCCCGAACCCGCGCCAATAGGCGCTATGGCCGCTTTCGCTAAGCGAATTACGCGAATCGACGATGCCATCGCCCGCCGAGCGGCGTCTATGAAGTGGCCTCGCGTGAGCTAAAAAAACGCAAGCGACTTAGAAATTTTTCCAATTCGGGAGGTAGCGGCGGCGGATTTCGGGCGACAAAGTGATTTGGGTCGTCCAATGGGTAGGGGCCGTAGCGGAGCGGGTCCGTGCGGAGAAAAATGCCGAGGACGGGCTTTCCCAGTGCCGCAGCCATGTGCAGGCAGGCACTGTCGTTGGCAATGGCCGCCGAAGAGTGCTTCATCAGGCCTAATAGCTGTGGCAGTGAGGTTTGTCCGCGCAAGTCACGAAAATTAGAAAATTTTTCGACAAGTGGGCTGGATCCGCGGCCCAGGCCTACCCACAAAAATTCCCAGTCCGGGAAACGGTCGCAGAGGTGGGCGGTTAGCTGGCCGTAGTGGGGCCACTCCTTCCCGGGTCCGCGACTCTCCGGCGCGATCAGGACGCGTAGCTGTCCATCGACGGCGACCGAGAGCGGCTCTGGCACGGAGAATTGGAGTGGCCGGCGGACGGCCGGCGGGACGCCCAACGTGGGAAGAAATTGGGCGAGGATTTCCGCCGCGTGGGGATTGGCCGGCATCGGGACCCGCTCGCTGTAAAAAAATTTCGCTCCTTCCCGACAGTCGGACCGGCCGATTTTGCGCTGCGTATGGGCCGCTTTCGCCATCAGAGCGCTGCGCAGCAAGCCCTGCAAATCCCAGAGGGCATCGTAGGTACCGCTTCGGGCGATGGCACGACAGCACTCCCACAGCCCACCCAGTCCCTTCTGCCGCTCGTAAACGATGATGTTTTCCACTAATCCGCTACGCCGAACGACTTCCGCAAAAATGTCGCGGACGATCCAGCTGATCTCTAGATCCGTCCGCCGCATCCGCAATTCGGCTATTACCTGCAGGCCAAGGATGATATCACCGAGGGAAGAAGGTTTAAGAACGAGCAGACGAAAGGGATCCACGGCAGAGTGCGACGGCCGACAGGATGAAGATCTATTCTTGCCGATCCAGTGAAATTTCGCGATGCTGAATCCGTGTCGGCGACTGACTTAGAGAATTGGGATTTGCTACTTCTCTGTCGAAGCCACCGGCTAGTTCCGGTGGCCCCGGGAGGCAGAGCATTCTATGCGGAGGAGGGCCGAGACATTTTTGCCATCGGCCACGAGCTGCGCTTTCTGTGGGGGATGGTAGCAGAGTTTGTCGCTGTCTCTGAAAAGCAGTTCGCCGAGCTGTGGGAAAAATTTTGCCAATTACTTCCGGCGGCCAGCGGCCCGGGCGATTTTGAGGACGTCTTCGGAGAAACCGCCCTAGAGCCTTCTCCCATGGGCCGCCTGTTGGCGCGCATTTTCGCCAAAGCGGTGCATTTGGGTGCATCGGACCTGCATTTTGAAAGTATCCGGAACGGCCTCTGGGTTCGCATGCGGGTGGACGGCGCGCTGCGGGAAGAGCTGCGCTTGGCCAAGGAAATGCATACACCCCTCTCCATTTTGCTTAAAACATTGGCCAAGCTCGACATTGCCGAACGGTTCCGCCCCCAGGACGGCCGCTTCGGCCTCCGCTTCGACGGCGTAGCCGTCGATTTTCGCATTTCCGTCCTCCCCACAAAATTCGGCGAAAGTACGGTGTTGCGCATCTTAGACCGGCGTCGACTTTTCCGTGGCCTCGGTGATCTCTCCATGGATTCCGCCACGACCGCCGCCATCCGTGCCGCCATGGCCGCGCCGTCGGGGCTATTTCTGGTGACCGGCCCGACCGGTAGCGGCAAAACGACGACCCTCTATGCGGCGCTCAACGAAATGGACTGTTCCGACCGGAAGGTGCTCACCATCGAGGATCCCATCGAGTATGAATTGCAAAATTGCCTACAAACTTCCGTGGAGCTGTCCGTCGGTCGCACTTTTGCTACGGTTTTGCGGTCCTTTTTGCGCCACGACCCCGATAAAATTTTTGTGGGGGAAATCCGGGACCGGGAAACGGCAGAGATAGCCCTGCGAGCGGCACTTACCGGTCATCTCGTCCTCGCTACGCTCCACACGGCTACCCCGCGGGAGGCGCTGCTGCGGCTGGAAGAAATGGGCCTGGAGCGGCCGCTTCTGCTCTCTTGCCTGCGTGGCATTCTGAGCCAGCGGCTTCTGCGCCTCAATTGCCCGGACT
>JAIRMB010000044.1 GCA_031258995.1 Puniceicoccales bacterium | reverse complement strand
TCATCGACGATGCCCTACGGAAGGAGCGGCGCGGCGCGGAGGTGGCCGGCTTCTTTTCCGTTCGTCGCCGCCCGCTGGCGGTTCTGCTAGCGGCAGCCTTCTTCATTGGCTGCTGCGTTGCCGCTCTTGCCGTTCGGTGGACATTTGGCCGAGAAATGGCTATGCAAGCGGAGGCTTCCAGGGACTACAAAGAAATGGTCGAACCGTTAAAAGGGGAAGGGCCGTCAGGACGGGAGGAGCCGCCCGCAGCGGAGAGTCCGGCCCCATCGCCGGCGGAGCAGGTGCTACTCATGCCAATCCAGGGCGTGCAGGTGGGACCCTACGAGACTAAGGCGTTGATCGGCGGACGGCTGGTCCGCCAGGGCGAGCGGGTCGGTCCGCTTATTTTTCTAGGCATGCGGGGCAGGGAATTGGCTTTCGAAGACGGCGCGGGAGAGAAGTACTACCGGCCTGTCTGTCCCGCCGACGGACAGTGACCATGGGCAAAATCCTGGGAGAGTACTACCGCTACTTCGCCGCCAACGGCCGCCTGCTGACTGTCCCGCTGTGCGTCGCCTTTTTAACGGTACTTGGCCTGCTGACCCTTTCCAGCGCGAGTCTTTCCTTCGTCGGCCCCAATTACTTACTGCGACAGTGCGTTTGGCTAGCGTTGGCTTTTCCCTGCTGCTGCGCCGCCTTACTGCTGCCCTTGGACTTACTCCGGCGCCACTCGGGCGCCATTGCCATCTTCGCCCTTCTGCTCCTCGTTGCCGTTCTCGTTCCGCCCGTCGGCCACGCGGTAAAAGGCTCGCACCGCTGGATCGATTTGGGCTTTTTTCATCTGCAGGTATCCGAACTGGCCAAATTGGCCCTGGCGCTCCGCCTGGCGGAACGGCTCGCCGAACGGGTCGGTCAGCCCTGGGACATCCGAGAGGGCTTTCTGCGGCCCGCCGTACTCCTTGGCGCCTTTGCCCTCCTTCTGCTTCTCGAACCGGACTATGGCAGTACCTTTCTCTTTCTTGCCGTTGGTTTTACGTTGTTCTTCCTAGGTGGAACGCCCCTGCGGCTGCTTCTGTCCTGCTGCGCCGGCGCTACCCTCCTTCTCGCCCTCTTCGTCGCTCGTAATCCCGTTCGCCTAGGTCGCATTCTCGCATTTTTGGACGTGGAATCCACTAAACTGACCGGCTCCTACCAGCTCTGGCAGGGCCTCGTCGGCTTCCAGTCGGGCGGGCTCCATGGGCTGGGCCTGGGGAACGGCCGCCAGCAGCTCTCCTATCTACCGGAAGCTCACACGGATTTCATTTTCCCCATCATGGCCGAAGAGATGGGCTACCCCTTCGCTCTCCTCGCTCTTTTCGCCTACGTCGCCCTTTTCACTATCCTTTGGCTAGAAATTTACCGCATTCATGACACGTTCCTGTTCCTTTTCGCCAATGGCATTTTGCTTTTCCTGGCCGCCCAGACCGCCATCAACCTGGCCGTCGTAATGGGGCTTTTCCCCACGAAAGGCATGGCCCTGCCGCTGATTAGCTACGGCGGGTCCAATCTACTCTTGGCTTTTACCTCGCTCGGCCTGCTGCTTAACTGTTTTCGCACGGCCCAGGCGCAGAAGCCGCGGCTGGCCGATCTGCTCGCTCCCCGCGGCTAGAATCCGTTTACAGAGCTTTGAAATTTTTATTGCAACTTTTGCGGCGCGAGGGCAGAATAAAAGTGTGCATTTGGGAGGTAAAGAGCTGTTGCAGGAGGCGGCCAGACTCATGCGCCTCCCCGTACGTCTCGACGCAGAAATGAATCGGCTGACGATTCTTGACAAAGCGGAAAATCGACAGTTGCACATCGAATTGCCGGCCAGATCCCAACTTCTCTACATATACGCCGTGCTGCGCAAACTGGGTCCCGAGCGGGACAATCCCGCCTTCCTGCGGGCTCTTTTGGAGCTTAACCTGTTTGGCCTACAGACCAACACAACTGCACTCAGTCTTGACAACGAAACGGATGCGCTGCTGGTCCATCTTTACTGTCCGCTAGAATTTCTTACGCCCCAATTGCTCGTGAATACGATCGGCAATTTCGTCGCCACGGCCCGCAAGTTGCGGGAAAAAGTAGAGAATTTGCTAATTGCTACCAATCAGGAACTCCGCCGGAGCAAGTCCCACTTCTCCGCCGCCGACGCATTAAACCGGAACAAAATCAAAGAAAACATACGGATCATCCGCATATGAACGGCTACTTTGCGCCGGCCATGCCGAATAGATCGTCGTTCTCGAACAGGTTCAATAGGTCTACCTCCGGCTGCTGCTTGGCAGCGGGAGCCGCCGGCCGGGCGCGGCTCACCGACGGCGGGCTAGAGTCGGACGGCAGCTTGCGCAAAATCAGCCGCTGCCCCTCCCGGATGCGGTTGGGATCGGAAATGTCGTTGATTTCCATAATTTCTCGCACGTCCATGCCGCAAGCGGCGGCAATCAGAGAAAGCGTATCGCCCCGGCGAACGATATAGGTCTTTCCATCGCCGAGCAAAGCGGCCGCAGACGGAGGACGGACGGACGGGATTGCCGAAAAAGATGGGGTCGGCACAAAGAGCAGTTGGCCCGCCACCAGCAGATCGCTGGACAAATCATTTAAAATTCGCAGGTCCGCCACCGTGCAATTCCGTTCACGGGCGATGGACGAAAGAGAGTCCCCCTGCCGTACGGTATAGGCTTCGCCGCCGGCACCGCCACGGCGGCGTACGGGGATCTGCACCCCCTGGCCCACCATGAGCATACTCGATTTAGTGGCCCCATTCGCCTGAAGCAGCTCGTCGAGCGACACATTAAATTTTCGCGCGATCTTCCAATAGCTGTCACCGCGGACGGCCACATAAACCTCAAACTCGCGAGAGGGCTCTTCGAGTCGGCGGGGCTTGGCACGGACGCCATCGGGAAAGGCATAGGACGGCTCCCGGCCCAAGAGAGTCGATCGAGAATAGGACGGCGCAGTGTCGCCGTCCGCGACGGCCTTACGCGAAAAGGTCCTACAGCCAGATGCGGACAGCAGAACGGACAGCGAACTTACGAATGCGAAAAGGTTTCCTCCGAAGCGACCCACGGTTCCCCACTGTCGTGAAGAAATGGGAAAACCGCAAGCGGAAAAGTAATTTCGCCATTTCATTCATTAGATTTTCACCTGCGAAATTGCCATCTATCCGCTAGAGTCGTAGATCTCGATGGTTTTAACGGTCCCGCCGAGTGGCTTTTCCGGAGAACAGGCGAAGATCCGCTGGAGCGCTAATTAAACGCCATCGACGGCCGACGCCTATTGCCTTAATTCATTGCGTTACAATTATCTCCGCTAATCAGGGCAACTTTTGGGAGGGGGCCCCCAACTTTCGCCACGCGCGGCATGAAGGCTGCGATAGGGGCCGTTCTGCGCCAGAAGCTCGTCGTGGCTGCCTCTTTGGACAACAATTCCGCCGTCCAAGACAATGATCTCGTCCACGCGGGGAAGCCAATGGGAGCGGTGAGAAATGAGCAGAACCGTGCGGCCGCGAAAAAGTTCGGGCAGAACGTCGCGAATTTCCCGTTCGCTTTTGCTGTCCAGCGCGCTGGTGGCTTCGTCCAAGATTAGGACGGGCGCATTCTTTAAAAATGCTCGGGCGAGGGCGATCCGTTGCCGCTGTCCGCCAGAAAGTCGGCCGCCGTCCTCCCCGATGACCGTGTCCAATCCACGGGGCAGTCGCTCGACAAACTCCAGCACGCGGGCCCGGCGGGCGGCTTCCTGGACCTGCTCTCGGTTGGCTGTGGGGCAGCCCCAACGAATATTGGCCGCAATGCTGTCGTGGAGGAGGGTGGGCTGCTGAGGAACTAGGGCGATAGCGGAGCGCAGCTGTTCCAGCCGCAACGAGCGGATGTCACGGCCGTCCATCGTGATGGATCCCTCTTGCACGTCATAAAAGCGAAGGATAAGATTGACCAAGGTGGTTTTTCCGGCTCCGTTGGGCCCCACCAGCGCATAGCTTCGGCCGGGCTCTAGCTGCAGGGAAAATCTTTGAAAAATGGGTTTGGCCGGTTCATAGAAAAATCCCACGTCCTGGAAGGAAATTGCCCCCCGCAGCCGCTCATCGGCCACCAGTTCGGCCATGGCCACGCCGTCCGCTTCTCGCTCCTCCAGCAGGCATTCAATGCGAAAGAGGGCGGACACGGCGGACTGCAAGTTCCCGTAGAGTCGGCCGACGTGCTTAATATGGTCGTAGGCGAGAAAGAGGGCTAGCGCGATGGCCAAAAAGGTTTCGCCTGGAATGCGGGTGCAATAGGCATAGAAGAGGGCCAAACTGATGCCGATGGAAGCCCAAATTTCCACGCAAGGCACAATGAGGTAGTAGGCCCGACAGGCGGCCAAATAGGAACGAGAGTAGGCCCGGTTGGCCCGGCGAAATTTGAGCGATTCCTGCCGCTCCTGGCAGAAAGCACGCACCTCCTGGACTGACTGTAAATTACTAGCCATTTGGGACGTAAGTTCAGCTATATTTTCCTGGGCTCGTAAATTTCGCTCCCAGACCTTCCGTCCTAGGAAGGCGATGGGAATGCCGCTCGCTGCCACCAGGATGAGGAGCAGGAGCAGGGTCCAGCCGCCACTCTGCCGCAAACAGAGATAGATGACTGCACACACGGCACTTAAGAGGGTTGCCGGCCGCTGAATCACCTCGTGGGCGATGCTCACAAAACAGGACTGGATCACATTTGTGTCATTGAAGGCGCGGGAGATGAGCTGTCCAAAGCGGGTTTGCCGGAAGAATCCGATCGGCAGCCGCTGCAGTTTAGTAAAAATTTTTTCTCGAATGGAGCAAAGGATGTTTTGTCCCAGTACCGCAACGCAATAGGTGTTAAGAAATCCCAGCAGTGACCGGAAGCCGATGAGAAAAATAGGCAAAGAGCAGTAATAAATTAGCCGAGGGACGGACGAATTTTCGGAAAAAAATGCGCGACGAACCACGTATTTCATTAGGACCGGTCCGCCGAAACCGCCCGTGAAGCCGGATAGGATTCCCAACAGAACGGCAAAGGCTATCAGCCAGCGCATGGGCGCCAGCTCCTTTAGATACTTCCCCATGCAGCCGTAGGCATGGCGCCAGTTCTGCCAACGCCGCTCGCAGCCTTCTCTCACGGCGTCAGAGCTACTTCCCTGTCCGCCGAAAGTAAACCCAATATGTCAGTCGCAAAACTCTACCCATCGTGTTTTTGGCTTCAAACTGCACCTGGCAATTGACGGGCAGGGAAAGCCGATGGCCTTCCGCGTAACAAAGGGCAACCGGCACGGCACCAAAGAGGCAGAGAATTCGCCGTGCAAGTTTCGGGGGACGGTAACTGGGGCTATTGGTTCCGTAAAGTCAAAAAGCGACTCACAGAGAGCGATTTACGCTTTATCGCGCATGCGCGCAGAAACATGCGCCCGTAGAACGCGGAAGAAGAAAAGAACCTCCTTCGGCGGAGGAATTTAGTGAAACTGGCCATGGGAAAGCTGAAAAGGCCCGTTAGTGATAGCTTTTCGCGATTTCGAACATGGGGAATCGTTCAGGCAACCACGGCGCCGAACTGTTACAATTGGCATTAGGTCCAATAGCGCCCTGACACAGGTCCATGAACGGGCCAACCGGCCGGAATGGCGGTCGGCACCGCGTTGAGAGGGCGTGCCGCTGAAATCTTTCAGATCTTCAACGGACATGACCATAATTCGCCGACAGCGCGTAAGACCGCGCGGTGCCCGGGAGGGGACTCGAACCCCTACGGCCTACGGCCAAAGGATTTTAAGTCCTCAGCGTCTACCATTCCGCCACTCGGGCTCTCCGGACGGATGGAAAATCGTTCCGTCGCCGACGCAAGCGAAATGCGCCGGCAGGTCCCCTGTCTTTTCGGCAATTTTTCCCGTAAGGGCGGCCACGGAGGCGCCAGTGACGGCGACCGGCACAATGGCCCCGACAGTTTCCAGCGGTGCTGGGAAGAAAATTTTTTTGCCCTGCCTCGTGTGGCCCACCAGCACCGACCGATCTTTTCGCGAGGGTCCCTCGGCGAGGACGGATTGAACCGTGCCTATGAATAATTTATTGCGGCGGAAAGATGTTACGGCCAGTCGGGCCAGCAGACGCCGGTGCCGCTCCACGACCACCTCTTCCGGCAGCTGGCCTGGCAGTTGGGCGGCAACCGTGCCGGCCCGAGGGCTAAATTTGAAGAGGTAAGCCATGTCGAAGTCGATCTCGTCGAAGAGTTCTTCCGTTTTTTGAAAATCTTCTTCGCTTTCGCCGGGAAAGCCCACGATCAGGTCCGTAGACAGAGCGCAGTCCGATATCATCGCTCTCAGCCGCCGAAGGATTGCCAGAGCGCTCTCCCTGCCGTAGCCGCGTCCCATGGCCCGTAGGATCCTGTCCGATCCGCTCTGAATTGGCAAATGGATGCCGCTACAGAGCTTAGGCAGACGCTGGAAACAGTTCAGCAGGTCCTCGCGAAAGCCGCAGGGATGCGGCGAAAGAAAACGAATGCGCTCGATGCCGTCGATTGCGTGGATCTTCTCCAGCAGTTGGACGAAGGGACTTTTTCCCTTCGCCATCGGAAATTCCCGAAAACCGTAGCGATTCACAATCTGGCCCAGCAGCACAATTTCTTTTGTGCCCTCTTTCGCCAGCGCCGCGACTTCCGCCAAAATATCCCCGCTTGGCCTGCTGCGGAAGGGACCCCGCACTTGAGGCACGATGCAGTAGCTGCAGCGCATGGGGCAGCCGGTCGTGATGGCGACGTAGGCCGAAGGGCGAAAAATTTTTTGCCGCCGGCCCGGAGGGCGGTAGGGCCCGCCCTCGGTCACCAGCAGCAGGGGGCCCTCGCCGTTCGCCGCCCGGTCCACGGCCTCCGCGACCAGGTGGAAGTTCCCAGTGCCTAGAACAAAATCAAGCCCGGGAACCAGCCGAAAGAGTTTTTCGCCGAGCCGCTGGGCCATGCAGC
>JAIRMB010000036.1 GCA_031258995.1 Puniceicoccales bacterium | reverse complement strand
GAAAGAAAAAGCTCTCCGTCCGCCGCTGTAGACTGACCCAGGAACGAATCGCGCCCAAGTAGTTGCCCAAATGGATTTCGGACGTCGGCTGCAGTCCAGTGACGAGCACGGGTAGCGAGTTCATCTCGCCTGTGGCTTAAATTTCAATCTTTAACCGGCAAGAGGGAAATGCAGCCCCGCCCCCTCCTCCTTCCTCCAGAGAGACTTTCCACGAGAGGCATTTAGACGGATGTTGTTGCTCTTAGTTCCTCGACGGCTCCGCACCATTCGTCGAAACTTCCCACATCGTCAATGAAACACTCTCCCGCAAAAGTTATGTGCTCGTCTCTAATAGAAAAACAAAGTGCAGTCTCAGTTCCCTGAAAGGCAGTTTCGACACATACGCAAATGTTGCAACCGCCCACATCTCTATCGAAATTGGCAAAAAGAAATTCCGAATCCCGCAATAGATCGTTCAATCGTAAAAGAATGCTACCTTTGATCAGCCTGTCACATTTCGACATAGCGTACCCAACTTTTTCCGTCACGCCTCCGCCGAATTCAAAACTGGAGAAGCGCATTGCTACCTCAAGGAGAACGCGCCCCTGATGCAGCCAAATATTAAATCCTCTATAGATCGCCGTAATCGTAAAAAATAAAGCTTCTGGATGCTTTTTAGCGCAATCAACTTGATCTGCCACCCTGCCCGACAGGCATCCGTGAGAAGGAAAAGTGCTCGCCTGAAACGGCGTCCCGACACCTCCAACGCGTTGCAGCACTGATAAGTCTTTTACGGGCAAACACTCTTCCGGAACGCCCAAAGTACTGAGAAATAAACTTCTTTCGCCTGGCTTCCAAACACTTTCCTGCTGAAAACTGGCACTACCACTATTCATCGCGAAGTAGCGCGCTAGTGCCGTGGCGCACATATGTCAAATAGGTTGATCATCAGTCGATGAATGGGGAGGTTCCGTTCTATCCGTATCCACTTCTTGTTTTGCCGGCATCCGTTTCGTCACTGGCCTTCTCCTGGGACCAGGGAGGCCAGGACTTCGAGTTGATTCGTGCGTAGTACCAATGTCCGATTTGGTTCGATTTGCCGAAGACATTACTCTTACCTCTCTTGCCGGTAATGGTCTCAATTTTGATCTTTCGGGAAGCAAAGCAGCCAATTGTCCAGCGCGTTGGCTATCGGTTGTAATTTGAACGGAAGCTACTGCCTTTGCGGGGCCATCGCAGTACGCGGAAATGTCCAAAGCTTCTCGACTTTCTTCACCGAATATTTGCACTGCGTCCCATTTAGCGAAATTTAAACATTTGCAAAAATTTGCTCTGTTTTCTTTGAAATGTAAAATTAGTCCGACGGGCATAACGCCGGACCGAATTTTACATGTTTTGGGTGCAACGGCTATCTCGATTTAGGCGATTGGGCAACGTTCGTACCTTTGTGAGCTCCGGCTCAAACGGACAGGCATTCCACTCATGAAAACTTGATGGATAAACAGTTCCGCGGCGCGTGAGCGCGCCGCGGGACCGATCAATGGCAGAAGAAAAATAGTGTAGCCCCGGAAAGGGCGGCGGTCACGAACGCCGCGGCCAAGTCGTCCGCCATAATGCCCCAACCGCCCGGTAAATTTTGTAAGGTGCCTATAAATAGCGGCTTATAAATATCTAGAATACGAAAAAGGCCAAAGCCAAGGAGCAGAAAGGCCCAGATGGGGATCGGTAAGGTGCCGATGAAATGCTCCGTGGGCCAATAGCAGAGTGCCATGGCGAGGAATTCGTCCAGGATGACGGCGGGCGGATCCGTCTGTTGGAGCGCATCGGCAGCCCGCCCGCAGATCCGGACGGCAAACAGGCAGAGGATGCCATAGGTGGGCCAAAAAAACCAAAATGATAGCGGACGGAAGACGATCGGGTAGGCGAGGGCCCCGAGGAACGCGCCAACGGTACCGGGTGCGGGCCCCAGGAAGCCAAGGAAGCCGCAGGTGGCCAAAAAAATAAAAAGAAGGGAGCGACGGGACCGCCGGCCCGCCCGGGCTAAACGGTTCACCGCCGGCCTCCATCGCTCGTCAGGACCGATCGATGACGGATCAGGTAGCGGACACCGGAGTCGACGGTGCAATAGAAGCCGGCGCAAAAAAGAAAAATTCCAAACCAATGCATGAGCTGGACAAAAATTTGTGGAATCCACTGAAAATCGTGGGACATGGCCCGGGCGCAGATGAGCGCTCCGATGGACACCATCAGAAGGATGGTTTTAATTTTCCCAGACCATTCGGCCGCAATCACCACGTTGCGGCTGGCGGCGACCAGACGCAGGCCGGTAACTAGGAACTCCCGGCCCAACATCAGCAGCACGGCGAAGAGAAATAGGGGTGGCAGGGTGCCGTCGGTCAGGAAAAAAATAAAAAGGCCGAGCGTTAAAATTTTATCGGAAAGGGCATCCATGAATTTTCCAAAATTGGAGACAATGGCTCGACGGCGGGCAACATAGCCGTCCAGCCAATCGGTAAAACCGGTAAAAAGGTAGAGGACAAAGGCCAAACTGCGCGAGCCGGGGAAGGGCGCATAGAGAAGCCCGACGATTACAAAGAGCAAAGGAAAGCGGGAAAGTGTGATAATATTGGCGCCATTCACCGGTTGCGAGCGTACGGTGGCCATAGCTCACCTCTTAGCGAGCAAAAATTTGCGCAAACGAATAGCGAAGTCGTCTATGGTGGAACGATGAACGAGGCACAAGAGCATGGGCCGCCTCGCAGAGAGGGCCGCAAATTCGTCTTGCCCTTGCGTAAGGCGCTTTCATCCTGCGCCGGGTGCTGTGGTCCGTTGTCCTTCGGAAAATGCCGTGGAAGCGTCGCGGTGTGGCTCTCTGTTTCCTGGGCTTCCAACTTCTTCTTTCGGGGTGTTTGGGCCTAAGCGGGGGTCGAGATAGGGGCTCTATCCGTTACTTTGTCCTCAGCGGTCGGGAGGAGCGGTCCCCGGCCCGTGAAGAGAGTTTTGTTCCCGAATGCGTTATCTGCCTAAAGCGGGTCTCCCTTCCCGCGTATTTAGATCGACCACAGCTGGTTCTGCAGGGGACTGGCGGTAAAGTGATCGTCAGCGGATCTCTGCGCTGGGGCGAACCGCTCGCCGATGGCATTGGCAAAATGCTGCGAAATTGCCTAGAGCGGAGGCTGCCACAGGATCTTGTGCTGGTCGCTCCGTGGAGCAGCGCCACGGAGCCCTATTTTCTCCTCTGTCCGACCGTGGACGATTTGGCCATAGGGAGCCAGTCCGCCCGCATCCGCGCCCACTGCGAATTTTGGGACCGAAAGGGTAATAATCTTCTCGGCATCAAACGTTACGACAGTACGGCGGCCCGCCGCGGGGACAGTGCGGAGGATGCTGTTGGCGCCGTGGAGCGACTGCTGGAGGAATTCGGTGACGCGCTCGGCGAGGATCTGCGTCGGTTGCGGGCCGGCGAGTTAGACCTCTTTTCGGCCGGTCGCGATAGGCCGGCAAGAACCAGCGAAGAGGCGGCGGCGATTGTGCGGAAGATACAACTCGAGCGGCCGTTGGCTGCGGCGGCAGTCATGCCCAAGTCCCGTCCCATCCGCCATGACATCGTGTTGGAGGTAAGCTCCGCTAATTACATAACTATCGATAATTTAGAAACGGGCGGGCGAATTTTTTCTCGAAAAATGAAGGCGGGGCAGACGCGAAGTGTTCCCTACGAAAAACCCGTGCGCGTCAGCGCCTCCCAGCCGGACGGACTGCTGGTAAATGGCAAGTCGGTGACGGAGTTTAATAGGTTGGAAGCCTCCGCTTTTCAGGACTCAGCCGAATGAAAATTACCCCCATTAGGCAATTAAAAATACAGGAGCCCAGACAGGCCGCCAGAGCTGCGGCGCGGGCCGTCTGCCGGAAGAGTGCTGCGGAAAGGGTTAGATAGTATGCCGTCGTCACAAACGGTATGGTGACCAGCGACTTGGCCGCCAAATTCCAAAAAATGTGCTGCTGCAAAAGCTGGAGGCAAAAAATAGCGCCTAGGCAAAAGAAGGCGCTCAGTCCAAAAGGCAATGAGTAGTGGGTGCCGTCCAATAGAAGTCCGAACGCGAAGGCGAGCGCCGCCGCCGAGGGTAAGGGCAAGGCAGCCCAGAGCAACTGCGGAACTAGGCCGGCGGTACCGAGCAAATAGCTGCCATAGTGAGTTTGTCCGTCCAAGACGGTGGCCACCAAAAAGGTGCAAAGTAGAGGCGCTACAAATCGCCAAAGGCTCATGGACCGATCCTACGGGACAGTGATAAAAAGCCAAAGGAATTGTTCTTTTGCTAGCACACGTTGGATACGATCCGCCGTTGGGCGCCCCCAATTTTCTGAATCAAATTCGAGACTGCGGAAATGCTTTGCTGCAAATCACCGTTGATCACGAAAATTTGCAATCACTCCACCCATGCCGTTCATTGCGAATTTTGCCCAATTCAAAAAGTTTTCTGTGGCCGACGAATGGGCCGAAAAACTGTGAGAAACCCCGTCCAGCTCATATGTTAGCGTGATTTCCGCCGAATGCAGCTGAAGCCCTTGGACGGACAATTTTTTAGCGGCCAGGCGGTTGAGAGTAAAATCGCCGTAGATTCGATCGCCCACAATGGGGCATTGTCTCCGTCCGCACTGATAGCGTAGTTGATGGGTACGGCCCGTGATAGGGTGCAACTCTAGTAGGGCTAAGGGAAATTCACGGATTGGACGCATTTCCCGCATAAATGCTTCCGTGTGCGCTTCCCGGTTGCCGTCCGCCGTCCGCAACCGCTCTCCAACGCGCTTCGTGTCAAGCCGATCCTTCCAAATCTCCCGCACAAAGCTCCTTCCAGCGAAGGCGAAGGCCCAGTATACTTTTCGGACCATTCGGCGCCGAAAGGACTCCCGCACGGCCCGGGCCACCGGCCGATTCAGGGCGAGCAGTAGGAGGCCGCCCGTTGCGGAATCCAATCGATTCAGGAGATAAATTGTCTGTCTGCCTGGTAGATAGGCCCGTTTTGCCGGATCGTAGGGTGCGGCGATGGGCGCCCGCCGATCCACGCCCGGACCGTTCGGGTGGGACAGGAGTCCTGCCGGCTTCTCGATGGCAATGAGCCCACGGCCATCCATATTTGCGATCGAAGCTCCGCCCCATAGGAGAGATCTAAGCAATTCCACCTGCCCTTCCTTACTGTTTTCCCGCCTTTCTTTCGAAGGGTCGGCCACGGCTAATTTTCTCCAATAAGCTCCAAGAGAGCCGTTTCTAGATTATTCACTTCCTCTTGTAATCGTAGCAGCGCCTGGCAGTGATCTTCGTCATAGTTCATAGAAAGTTCTTCTTCCATCTTTTTTATATGGGCATTTTTTTCCTTCAGTTGGTGTGTGAGCATTTCTATGCGAGATTTTTGATTGCCGCTTCTGGCGGGCTTGGGAGATGCCACCGCCGGTGCACCTTTGGGCTCGCTGCCTCGTTCCAGCAGCCGGCGGGCGTACTCTTCCAGCGATCCGCCGAATTTTTTGCAGCAGCCGCCGTCGACGACGTAAAAATCTCTACAACTATCTGCCAGCGTCTGAAAATCGTGAGTTACCAGCAGTACGGCTCCCTCGTAGCTGCGGATGGCTTCGGCGAGGGCGGCCCGCGCTTCGATATCCAGATGGTTTGTCGGCTCATCTAGGACTAGCAGATGAGGCTGCGAAAGAGTCCCTAGGGCCAGTAGCAGTCGCGTTTTTTCACCGCCGGAGAGGTGGGCCGTCCGTGTTAGCGCCCGCTCTTGGCCGATGCCAAATTGGGCGAGTTGGCCCCTGATCTGCGTTTCCGTCCGTCCGTCGCAGCACTGCCGAAAGACGTCCACAGGAGTCTTTTGCAAGTCTAGCGACTCCTCCAAGTGCTGGGCAAAGTAGGCTATTTTCAGCGATTTGGCGTAAATTCGCTCTCCGGAAAGGGGAGCGAGCTGGCCGGCTATCGCCTTGGCCAGCGTGGACTTGCCGTTGCCGTTGGCGCCGAGCAGGGCAATGCGATCCCCCGCATTGATTTGTAGGTCCACCGCCTCCAGGACGGTCCGATCGCCGTAGCCGAGGGTAACCTTTTCCAGGGCAACTAAACGGCGATCGACTTTCGGTGTCGGCGCAGGAAAGCGGAATGCGACCGAGTAGCTGGCGGGCGGAGGGGGCGGCTCTTCTAGTTTTTCCAGCATTTTCAGCCGGCTCTGGGCTTGCTTTGCCTTCGACGCTTTCGCGCGGAATCGATCCACAAAGGATTGTAAATGTTCGCGCTTTCGTTGCAGCGCAGCGCCTTCCATTTCTCGTGCCCTCCGAACGGAAGCGGAAGTAGAGCGAAAAGTGTCGTAATTTCCTCGGTAGAGCTGGGCCGTTCCACCCTGCAAATGCAAAATGTGGTCGCAGACGCTGTTGAGAAATTTTCTCTCGTGGGAAATAATACAGAAAGATTTGTCCGTCCGGCGGAGGTGCTGCTCTAGCCAGAGGGCTGTTTCAAAGTCTAGGTGATTCGTGGGCTCGTCCAAAAGAAGGCAGTCGGAGGGGGCAAAGAGCGTGGAAGCCAGCGCCGCCCGCATCCGCCAGCCGCCGGAAAGGTTGCTGAGCGGCTGCCGCATGGATTCTTCAGAAAAACCTAGCCCCGCTAAAATGGCGGCTGCCCGCGCCTCGCTGTCCAGCCCTCCGAGGGCTGCAAATTGTTCCCAAAGTTCCGCCAATTCGACCCCATCTGATTCTGGAGCATCCAGTTGTATCTGCATCTGCGCCAGTTTCCGATCGGAATCGAGGACCAACTGCAGCGCAGTTCGGTGGCAGTCGCCCATTTCCTGTCGAACTTGCACGAAGCAATAGCCATTCGGGCAGGAAATCTCTCCGCCGTCGGCGGCTACTTCTCCTAAAATGATGCGAAAGAGGGTCGTTTTCCCTATGCCGTTGGGCCCCACAATGCCCACCTTTGCGCCCGAAGGTATGGCAAAGGAAACGTCCGAGAAAAGCAAGCGCGGACCGATCCGATAGCTAAGCCGTTTCGCCTGCAGCATGAGAAGGTCATTGAAAAAATATAGCCCCGCAATGGACGCACGACATCACTGCCAAAAACGCACGCGGCAAAGAGTGCCCGACTATGCTTCCGGCTTAGTTTTAGGCAGGCCGATCACCGAACGGCCCTCCTTCCACTGCCCCCGCTTCCGGAGGAGATCAATCCGCTCGAAGCGGCTCAGTACGCTCCTTTTTTCCGCCTGCCCTCCGCCCTTTCGAAAACTGCTGTGCCTCGACATGATCCTCCCTCCCGTCGACTAGAAAGGTCGTACGGCTCCTCTGGCAACGGGAAAATTGGAAACAGCGAAAAATTTCGGCGGTTGGCGACGCATTTTGTTTCTTCTCATCTTGCCAAAATTAATTTAATTTTCGATCGCAGTCCCCATGAGGCTCAGCTCGCCAGTTCTCCTGGTTTTCCTTTTTATTGCTGTGTACTTCTTTGGCACTGCCGTCCCGTTGCCTCTGCAGCGGGGTCTTTTGGCGCTGAGCATCACGCTCAAGTCGTTCGTCATTTGCCTGCTGCCGTTTCTTATCTTCGGCCTGCTCTTTTCCGCCTTCTACCGGCTGGGCCGCGTCGCATCGCGGACGATTTTCTGGATCCTCGTCCTTGTGTGTTCATCGAATTTCTTGGCCGTCTACGTAAGCCAGTTCTTCGGGAGAGCGGTCTATGCCGTAAATTTAGGCCTTTCGTCGCTCGAAGCTGGACGCACGTTAGAGCCGCTCTTTTTGCTCCAATTTCCTCGGCTCATTCCCAATTCGCTAGCTCTGGTTTCTGGCGTGCTGGCTGGCATTTTTGCGGCGAAATTTTTTAGAAATCGCGCTATGGCCCTCCTTACGGGCGTGGACGGCTGCGTGGCGAAACTTTTACGCTGCGTACTCGCACTGGTTCCGTTTTTCTTGGTCGGCTTTCTGTTAAAGATGAAATACGATGGACTTCTTGCCGTGATTGTCCGGCGCTACGCGGCCATTGCCGTTCTCATCGTCGTCGCAGTTGTGGCCTATCTTTTTCTCTTCTACTACGTGGCCAGCGGATTTAATTTTCGGCGTACGGCCTCTTCGCTGCGCCATATGCTTTCTCCCGCAATTTGCGCCTTCTCTTCCATGTCCAGTGCGGCCACTCTGCCCTACACGCTCGTTGCCGTCGAAAAAAACTGTGCGAATGGGCTGCTGGCACGCTCCATGGCCACCACAACGAGCAACATTCATCTCATCGGCGACTGCTTCGCCATACCCATATTTATCTACGCCATACTGAGCAGCTACGGCTTTCCTCCCCCACCGGCAGCGCTCTACTTTTTTTTCGCCGTACAATTTGTTGTAGCGAAGTTTTCCGTAGCCGGGGTGCCGGCCGGGGGGATCATTGTAATGCTGCCCATCATCGAGCGGTGCTTTGGTTTCCATAGCGAAATGTCTTCGCTAATTTTTTCTCTCTACGTCATCATGGACCCGATTTGTACCTGCGCCAACGTGTTAGGGAACGGAGCTCTTGCACAATTCGCCGACCGAACGGTGTTTCGCAATTCACAGGGCTAGCGCGCGGCCAGCCAGTCGATATCGTGCTTTGCCATAACGTAGTCCAGCAGGCATTGATTGAGCTCTATGAGCCCTCTTCTAGTTGCGATGTCTTTCAACGCAGGACACCAAAATAGGGCAGAACGATAGTATTTTTCGAATTGTCCCTGGTTGACAACTCCTCCGCACTGCCACGTGTCCTCCAAATCTTCCGCGACAGCCAGATTCAAAGGCACGCATCGTTTGAAATTCACGAAGGCCCCCATTGGGGCCTTCGAAGGGACGAGGTAATAGCGCCCCAAGGCGTAAATAAGTCGACGACCGTTCGTGGAAATTTTTCCTCCATTCATGACATAACTGACGCTGAGGCAACATATTCCGTCAACATTTTTTTGTTTTTCGCCGGCATTTCCACGAATCTCTGAAACGTTGGAAATTGCATTCATTTCCAATGTTTCGAGCATGTGCGGCCGGGCCCCTCCTATGGGAGGTGGATCTGCGCATAGTCTATGATGCCCACACCGCGAAAGAGAGGCTGGCCGGACAAGCAATTTTTTCAACGGTGGGCCCGATCGGCGTTAACGCGAATCCATTCGGCAAGCACACTTTGGAACCAAGATGCCGCATCCTTTTTTAGCGTTTCGAACACACAAAGGCGCATTTCAGTCGCAAAAGTACAGATTTGCGCGTAGCCCACCATATCGACGCCGTGGTATAGAATAAAATGTTCCCGCTCTGTGCTTTCTCCATTCTCGCCTAGGGCGGGGTCGCCCGTGGCCAATCGGGCGTAGTGGCTTTGCTGAAATTTTTTCGCCTCAGCCCACTCCGCGTCCGTCCAACATTTTAGCACGCGCAAGCGTCTAAAGCCGGCCTTCCGCAGAACGGTGCCAATAAATTCACTCTTTCGCATGGCATAGGCCGTTAGCGCCAATTTCCCCACCTTCCTGTAGGCCGATTCATCCTGCAAAATCTTCTCCTTCAACGCCACATATTCTCTGCGGGCCTCCGGGTGAGTCCTCAGGTAATCGCGAAAGCGCAGGTTCAGTTCGATTTCCGGGTGATCGCCGTCAAAAAACAGGTGCAGATTCACGCTCGGTCCGTCCCTCCGCGTAAAGCCGCATTTGAGGGGGATATTCCACTCGCCTCTGTAGGTATAGCCGAGCCGTTCCAGGTTTTCGATGGCTCGTCGGCGGTCTTTGGCAACGGCGACGATGTCAATCTTTGGCTTTGCCGCCAGGCCGGGGACGGAAGTTGAGCCAATGTGGTGAATGGCGAGGCAATCGCCTTTCAGCGAGGAAATTATCCTTTCTCTTTCCTGATCAAATATTTCCGGCCAACGGGGATCGTAGGCAACGACTTCAATGCGCTCCACGGACTTTCCCCTCTGTCGTCGCTTGCCGCACAAGATCTCCTGTGATGCAGCAGACCGGCGGAGAGGGTGGGATTCGAACCCACGGTACCGTGAGGTACACGGCATTTCCAATGCCGCACGATCGGCCACTCCGTCACCTCTCCCGAGCGCCTACGGAAGAAGACTTCAGATGCACCGTCAACTTTCGATTTGTTCGACGCCCTCTTCCCTTTTGGCCAGCTCCGCCGCTAGACCGGCAATGGCAAGAAATTCATCATTCCGCAGCGATGCGCCGCCGACGAGAGCTCCATCCACGTCCGGCCGGTTTAGCAGCTGAGTACAGTTGGCAGCTTTTACGGACCCTCCGTAAAGTATGGGAATCCGGTCGGCCGCGACTCCGCACTCCCGAAGAACGTTTCGGATGTGGCCGTGCATTAGTTGGACATCCTCCGCCGTTGCCGTCCTTCCCGTTCCGATGGCCCAAATGGGCTCGTAGGCGATGGTAAAATTTTCAGGCGCCTCTGCGGCCCTTAGCGCCTCACGGATTTGCCTTTTTACGATTTCCTTTTGCTCATCGCTTTCCCTCTCCGCTTCGGTCTCTCCCACGCAAAGGATTGGCTTCAAGCCGTGGGTCACGGCCGCCGCAAATTTTTTTGCCACGGTCGGGCCGTCCTCGTGAAACAACGCCCGCCGCTCGCTGTGACCCACAATGACGTACTCCACGGACAGATCTCGCAGCATGGCGGAAGAAATTTCCCCCGTGAAAGCCCCTTCCTCCTCCCAATGCAAATTTTGTGCGCCGAGACGGATGGGGCCGTTGGATAGAATTTTTGCGGCCGCGGTGAGAGCCGTGAATGGAGGGCAAATGGCTAAAGTGACTCCCCTCGCACCACTCCAACGCTGGGCCAAATGTGATAGCGCCTCGGCGGTTTCCCTGGCCGTCCGGTGCATTTTCCAATTCCCCACTATGAGATACTTTTTCGCCGCCATCCTTTCACAAAATCACCAGGAAGGATCGCTTCGTCAACGGCATTCGCCGCCGATTGGCGGGCGGCGCGCCCTTTCAGAAATTTGCAGCCTAATTATGAGAAAATCCTCTCTGCCAGCAGTTTTTAAAAAAACGATAAAAAATAATTTGCCAATTAAAAGGTTTTTACGCATAATTGACACTAGATATGGAGTCCTCCCAGCCTAAACCTACCTCACTGTCAATATCTACAAGAGCTGTCGGCGGAAGGCGTGCGCTTGAAGAACTTTCTAAAAAGTTCGGCGTAAGCGAAGCAACTGTTGCATGCTTCGTGCGGTCATTGCCCGAGTTTGATGCTGCTGCTGCGCCATTAATAGAAGTTGTACGTACATCTCCAACCATATTGGTCTGTATTCTCTATTGGTGTGCAACCATTTTCTCGGCATACATCTATCGCTTTTGTGCGCGGGATACGCCCAATAGGGAGCTGAGAACAGCGATCGATGCAGTTAGCCGAATGATGCAGAATCCTGAAAACGCCGAAAAGCTTGCGCAAGCCGAAGTTGACGCCGAAGTTGGCGCCGCAATTGAGAGAATCTTTGCTGGCGATAGCGCCGCAAACAGAAAGTTGATCACAGATGCCATCCTCCAGCTAAGGGCAAATCCTGCTTCCGCTTCGGGAGGGTCCGGGGAGCCAGCGGCAAGTCCTGCTTCGGGAGGGTCCGGAGAGCCAGCGGCAAGTCCTGCTTCGGGAGAGTCCGGGGAGCCAGCGGCAAGTCCTGCTCCCGCTCCGGAAGAACCTTTTAATTTGACATCCTTACGAGTGCAGGATGGGGCCCAGAGACGGGACATAGCAGCTATGGTTGAGCGGCTAAATGCGCATCTTTCCATGCCTATGGGTGAATCTCCCGGTACCCTCAGCCTATCACTAGCAAAGAGCCCTCCCGGCGTTGCTGAATGGAATAAGTTCATAGATCTGTTGGATTCTTACAGCGAACTTCTCCTAGCTCAGACCGAAGTGCAAGAGGCAGAGGAAGCTGTTGCACAGAAAGGTGAAGCAATTCGTACGGCAGAGAATAGTCTTTCCGAGGCGCGGGAAAGTGCTATTGCGGCAGCTGCGAGTGTTACAACGGCAAGAACTCTTCTTACGGAGGCAAAAAATGAGTTCCGCCGAGTAAGACAAACCGAGGCTTACAAAGTTACTTGGAGGCAGGATGTAATGGCTGACCTCACTGCTGTAGATCCAAACCTGCAAGGGGCCGAGTCGTTATTAGAAGTGGCATCCTTGGAGCATCTGCGTAGTGACACCGGGCTTCAGAAAGCGTGCAGCTATATTGATACTCTATTCCGTGTGATTTTTAAGGACTTCACCATTACCCCGCATCAATTGGCAATACGCGCATATGCCATTTACGCTGGCGACCGGTTCGCGGATTTTCTCGCTAGTAGAGCCGAAAGAATATCTATAGGAGATGATATCCGCCTGCCGGAATTTGATAAATGCACCTATGGTGATTTTCTGAAATGCGTTTTCGGTACGGCGGGATTGGAGCGATGCGACACGTTGATATCCAACTACATTGTGACGAACGAAAGGAAGACACTACGGGATGCAAAAATAACTCAGGAGCAATTTCTTGCTATACAAGACGCTATGCGTATAATAAGGCTCAAAATCAAATCAATTGCTGAAGAAAAAGAACTGTATGCTGGAAAAACTTTTGCGGATTTTGTGAGAACCAGCAGCAGAGCCCACTCTGCTGAACGAAAGGATGCAGCTTTAGCTGAACCCCGAGCGAGACTAGTCGAGGCTGAAGCGGCCCAGCGCGCTGCTGATACAGCCTTAACTACGGCTGCAGAGGCCGCGACAGCAGCACGTAGAGCCTTTTCCGCAGCCGAAGAACGTTTGGCCGACGTCCGCACAGAGCTGGCGCTGCAGCAAAAACGCTGGGCGAAGCAACCGGGCGAAGGTCCGGAAAATGTCATGGAATGGGTTGTTTTTCAGACACGATTTCTTTTGGAAGAATTTCCGGAGCCGCGCGAGGCCCCCCCCGGGGTGCTTACTCGTGATCCGGGAGAATTTTTGGCGCGAAAACTGTCCGAGGTGGCCTTATTCAATAGAGGTACCCTCCGTTTTGATCCTAATGCGAAGGATCCCGTGGGCGAACTCAACGAAAAGCTCGGCCTGACCGGTAACGAGCGGTTTTTGTCCGCCATATCGCCGCGTATAATGGAGAAGCACATGGGAAAGTTCTCTGCACTTCTTACGGGACTTAATGACTGTATTTGGCTTTGGCGCAAAGAATATGAGCTAGGCAATGTTCTCGAGGATGCCATCACAGGCACAGCACGCGATGTACAGGTTACGTTTATCAGGACCAATAAGGATGATCTACCCACACATCTCAGAGCGTCTGGCGTAAGAGTAGACAATGTAGGGGGAACTACTGGGAGGCTGGCGACGCTTGTAGCACTCCGTGACTCCGTGGAAATGACGGAAAATGCATTTGCGATGGCTAAATTCAATTGCTGTAAACGGCCTCTATGCTCAGCTCCTACCATTACATATGGTAAACGACTATTTTTACCGGAATATAGAGAGGGTTTGCTTTTGCGGGAATGCTTAGCGGCTTTGGGTGAAAATTTCTGGGTTACCGCCGACAATCCAGATTGCACCGTAACGCCGGAACAGTACGCGGAGCTGCAGTTAATTCGCTCCGAGCTAGAAAGCCTTAGCGACAGTGTTTTGCAGTCAGTTTCATCGGCTCAAATTGAGGTAATACAAAAAAAAGATGGTAAATTGAAGCAAATGCCAGTTGGGGAAGCTCTCCGGGAAATGAGGAGCGGACGTGCTTTCGATGTTGACCGTGCCCGTGGCGATAAGATGAAGTCGCTCTGGGGGGAACTTGAGCTAATCAAAGAAGAAATCCGAGAGCACCAACGCGCATTTAGACAGACTAGCGTGCGGTAGATATAGCTAGAGTCGGAGCGATGATCCCCGCATCCCCCGCCTGTAGGCTGAATGCATTTGCGAGCAACATAAAGGTGGCTTTCGATGTGATGTCACTGTCCTCCACGTAGAACCAGTAGTCCCGGTGCCGCACGGAGACAAAGGCATTTTCAGGCCGTTCTTTGCTGCAGTGTACGGTAAAAAGTTGGCCCAGGAGATCGGACCAGTCGAACGCGCTGCCACTGGGGTAGCGGGTGACGGCGACGACACCCGCATCACAATGCTCCGGAGGAATTCGTACTCCATTGGCTAAGTAAAACATAGCTCCCTGCACGGAACGTGCGCGAAGACGCAGTTCCAGTTCTCCTTCCGCAACGTAGAAAAAGTTTTCACGAAAAACGAAGCGGTCCTGGTCCTGCGGTAAATCGAGCAGCTCCTTCAATTCGCAGATATCTTGGCGGTTCGAGCCGTAGTCGAAGAAGCACAGAACTACCTGTCGGGGATCTCCCGCGCTCATTCCCATGGTGAGGGACCCGTCCCACAGTAACCTCGTGAACAGCTGGGCCATGCGGTAAAAATCCTGGTAGACGGGGACGCGGGCCGGCGTTGGTCCTGAGGCCGTGGGCGCATTTTGCAAATTATTAACACTTTCCACGAAAATGCCAAAGACGCGGCTGGCAGACCAGCCGGACTGGATCAGGCTGAGTAGGACGGGCAGCGGCATCGGAGAAAAGAGTCGCTTCACGAAAGTCTGTCCCTGCATGGGGGAATAGACCACCGTCGGCATCTGGGATATCGATGCGCCGGCCGTGGGGGTAAGCTCCATGATCCGTTCGGAAGGATCGACAAAAAGTTTCATGCCATCCACGCCCACCCGGCAGCTGCGGCTGCGGGAATCTGTTATCGTGCCCACTTCTAGAAAAAGGGTCGTTTCCAAATAGCGCATGCGCACCAGATTTAATAGCAGCTGTTCATCGTTGCTGTGGGCAATGGCGCAGTTGAAATCGGAATGGCTCTGCTGGAGGGCGGTTGGACCGACGGAACGGCAACCGGAAAGGAAGACCGTTCCCGCCAGGAAGTACGGCAGCAGCGCGCTGCGGATCATGGAAAATGATTGGGAGGAAGCAACTTAGACGTGTCAACGCTTTTCCGTGAACTTTTCGCTTGCGGAAGAATTTTTTTCAGCCGGAGTGGGCGGTGGGTCAGGCCCTATGCGGCGGTGCGCCCGCGAACTCCGCGAGATCTGGAAGGAAGCACCGGTAGCGAGGTTGCCCGAGTGCCGTAGGTTCCCTGGCCCCTTTTTACGGGCTGTGGCGTAGTCTGGTAGCGCGCTTGCATGGGGTGCAAGAGGTCGAGAGTTCGAATCTCTCCAGTCCGACCAAGCACTCAGAGCCACTGGTAGCCACCGTGAACTCCGATGACTTATCGGAGGCGACGATTAAAAACCTCAATTGGGCAGCCTGAGGCGATTCACTAATTCTGACGGAGCAGTCGTTGCCTCCGCTCCAACTAAAATGGAATGATGGCGTAAATTCCTCCATCGCACAGATTTTCTTTACGAAAATGCCAACTCACGATTTCTCAATAAATGACATAAATCCCGCTGTAACATTTAGCATTAGCGTGGCAATGGGCTTCGTCGCAGCGACGGCTGGAGCAAATGCATTTGAGGCCTCCGATGTCGGTAAGTATGTCCAGATCTGCCCTTAGGACGTCTACATATGCAGGCCTATGCGAGCGCTAAGTGGGAGGACGGTGGAGCTTTCTACTTCCAGCCAACGACATTGGCACCTCCCGGTTCCGTTACTACTCGGAGCGGAGCAGCTACGGGGCACAGCTTCACAAAGTATTGCGGTCACCTGCGGCACTTTATCGGCAGCGGCTGGGGATCTAATGGGAAACTTAGCGCCGTGCTGTTTGCCATAAATTGTTCCGGCGGATTCTTTCCCGACACACTCTACTCGCCCTTCTCCATTTTAGCAGCCAATTTGCGCCCAATCGAATTTAATCGCTACTCTTAGATGCCTTTGAAGATCGCGCTGGCGACTGGTTTGGGCGAAAAATTTCGCCAGAGGACTGCCGCTGATGGTTACCTTTTACGAGCGGAGGGTAAATCTCGAATTTGCAGATACATCTGCTGTGCTAAGGGCAACGCTGGCCGTAGTGGACGGTGCCCGATTGACTAATTAGGCACATTTATCCGGAGGAAGTTTTCCGCAATTCGCGCAGTTCCGCCCAAGGTCAGAGATCTATGTCTCGCTACGACAGCTAGATGCGCGACAAAAGAGCCCAATCGGAGCATCCTATGGCGAATTTTCTATTCGGCTGTCTTGGCTTTGGCGCTGATGCAACGGCACTTAGCGCGATTTCCTTCATCGGCGGCCCGGGAGACACACTCGGCGAGGCGCTGGGTAAACTCGTTTCGCAGACGTCCATTTTGCGCAACGCTGTGCTCTGCTCCATAGCTGCGGCCCTAGACGTGAGTATGATCGAGGTTGCGCGAGTGATTTAGTGTTATTTTTTTGTTTAATGCACGATTTCTCCGCCGGAGAGGTTTGACGGCTGTGTTTTCACCTCTACCATGTAGGTGCATGGGTGTTCAAGCGAGTGTGGTTTTTGACGCCGATAGGGGGCGGCATGACCTCCCGCAACCTTTTGATTTTCCATCTGTTTTCACAACGCCGCCGCCTGGAATTGGCCAACCGGGCCAGTTGGCCAACGCGCACGCGGCTCCCAACGTGACAGATCGTGCAGCACGAAATCGGGTATCAGTATTACTTAAGCTGCTGCATGGTTATGAGATGTGTGGGAAAATGCTCTCTGGTGAATTCAAGCAAAGTTTTTCCGAATTGCTTCTACTTCTTGGCAGATTGACGAGCGTAAACGGTACCGTGAGAATTGGTGCAAGTCAAAGGGATGTGGAAAATGCGCTCTCGCTGCTTCTCAGGGTTATGGAGTTTACTAGCGACGCTAGGTTGCTACCCGGAAGTTGTTTTGGACTGAGGTAGTCTTATTTTGTTTGTTTTTTGGAGTCCTGTTATGTGGGCTGATGTTGTTACTGCATTAAATGCTAATCCGCCGGTCGGGTGGGCGGGCGTCACGGGCGGACAGGTTAACAGTGTTTTCAATTTTGGCGCGCCAGTAAGACCTATATGCAGAAATAGTTACGTGCAGATGAGTTAGAGTTAAATGTGAAGTGGAATGGTGCTTCGCATGTGGGCGATAGCTGTGTCCTATTGGGCAATGATGGGGATGGGAAAATCAGGTTTGTTCGTGCTGATATTCCTCCTGCGGTGGCTCTTGCGCACGAACTGGGCCATTTTCTGTACGCCACACAAACGCCTGCTGGTCCGGGTTCGCTCTTTGCGCGGATGATGGCTGTGGCACAGTCGGTGTATAGGGATGTTGTGGTCGGTCAAAACGGCGTAGCTGCCGGGCCTCTGGCTAACATGGATACGTACGATGCAAATACAACCGCCCAAAAAGCTTTTTTAGATATGTGGAAGGCGAATAATGCTCTTGAATTCGTTAATATATTGCCCGTTGATAGGATTATTCCTCCTCCTGCAGGAGGTGGATTGCCGTTTGCGCCTGGCGATGGCGTCTTTTATCGAGAAGCTTATAATGCTGGTGCTGGTGGTAATCCCAGACTTGCTGTAACTTTTTTTGATTTGTTCTCCAATGTTCCGTTGACACCAAGTCCTCCTATTCCGGTGGCGAAATATTTTATCCGTTTGTCTCACCTTGATGTCGCGGCATTTAGAAGTCTTTTTAGTGATTTGTGGTGGTGTCAAAGAGATGAATTATTGCATATAATTTCCAGTTTGATCGCAAAGATTCGCATTCCTGCCGGAGGAGGAATGATGGCGGTGGGTAATTTGCCACAATTTACGCCACCGCCGCGTAGATCTGTATGTGCTGTCGCGTAGTTATCCGCGAGATTGATTGTAAAGGGTGCCCTTCTTCTCTGGTAGATGGGTTCGATGATGAGAATCGCGCCTTTTTTGGCGACGTCGGCAGTACACCGCCCGGGACCGTTTCCAGGTGTCCGTTTGTAGGTTGCCGTAAAAGGCCTTATTTCTCCGTAGCCATTCGTAGAGTGTTCCATAACTTCAGCTGCGGCGGCAGTGGCCATAGGTCCTGTTGGATTCTTCGCCTAGGATTTGCGAACCCCATGGGAATGGCCTGTCCTTTCTTATGTAGCGCAAGAGGTCGAGGGTTCAAATTTCTTCAGTCCGACCAGCCGGCGATGCTACGGAACCTGGCAGCAGGGTCGCCGGGTCAATCGGGAAGGGAAGTACTTTGTATTTACAAGTGGCGCAAGACGTCTGGGGCTATTTCCACTTACTCAAATCCAACATTTTTTCGCTTTTTGCAATGATGGCGATGCCAGCGATATCGGCGGTCACATTTATCGAGGTACGCCCCATTTCGAGCAGGCTGTCGAATCCTAACAGAAGGGCATAGGCGGCAGCTACGGCGGAACCGGCCGCCACCTCCAATCCGACCGATTCGAGGGCCAGGATTAGCATTAGTACACCTCCGCCTGGTACGCTCGCCGCACCGATGGATGCGAGCACGGCGGTGAACGATAGGGTTAGCACCGGGCTGCCATTCTGCGGCATGCC
>JAIRMB010000030.1 GCA_031258995.1 Puniceicoccales bacterium | reverse complement strand
ACATCGAGAGGGCCCACCGGCGGGGCCAGCCCGTCCTGGTGGGTACCACCTCCGTGGAAGCCTCCCAGCTGCTAGATAGAATGCTGCAGAGCAAGAAGTTATCGCATACAGTGCTCAATGCAAAATTTCATGAAGCGGAGGCGAAGATCATCGCCAGGGCCGGCGAGGTGGGGGCCATCACCATTGCTACCAATATGGCCGGCCGAGGGACGGACATTCGGCTGGGAGAGGGGGTTGTTGCCCTCGGCGGCCTGCGGGTGATCGGCACAGAACGGCACGAGGCCCGCCGTATCGACCGACAGCTGCGGGGCCGCTGCGCCCGCCAGGGGGATCCGGGAGAATCCCAATTTTACGTGTCACTGGAGGACGATCTCATGCGACTCTTTGCCGGTCGGGGACCCATCGCCGTCTTGCTGGATCGCACTTTCCGCGAGGGCGATGTGCTGGCGCATCCAATCGTAAATCGTTCCATTGCGAACGCCCAGCGGAGGGTGGAGCAGCAAAACTATGCCATGCGGCGGCGCCTACTCCAGTACGACGACGTGCTCAATGCGCAGCGGGAGGTGATTTATTCGCTCCGGGACAGCGTGCTACACGAAGAAACGCCCAGAGCCATTATCGGCGAGCTACTGCGGGAGGAGCTGGGCCGAATTTGCGATTTTGAGGCAGAGGAATCGGATCGTGCGGGAGAGGCTGCCCAGCGGGCCGGAGCGCTATTCCCCATTTCCGTAACGGCTAGGGAATTGACGCAGCTGGACAAGCCTGGACGGGTGGAGCTTCTGATGGGAAAGATCTGGGCCGCCTACGAAGTCAAAGAGCGGCTGGAGGACCCGGAAGTTCTCTTACGTCTGGAGCGGCTTGCTCTATTGCGTTCCATCGATCGGCATTGGCAGGAGCACTTGACCGAAATGGACGACCTGCGGAGCAGTGTGGGCCTGCGCGGCTATGCGCAAAAAAATCCGCTCTATGAATATAAGGCGGAGGCATTTGATCATTTTCGCCGCATGATGGAGGAGATTGCCCGCTCCGTCGCCTACGTCCTCTTCCGTTCCGCCAGCAGCGTCGAAAAATTGCAAGAAGTGCTGGGCACGATCCATTTCGGAATGGAAAGCGCCCTCCCTGCGGCTGAGAAGGGGCGAGGCCGATCTCCGCAGCGCCGAACCCAGCCGGCTGCCGGGCGTAACGACAGCTGTCCCTGCGGAAGTGGAAAAAAATACAAAAAATGCTGCGGAGCCGGCCAGTGAGCGGTGGCCCGGTCTTAGCCATCGGAATCGATCTGGTGGAGGTGGATCGCATTCGATCTGCCCATTTCCGTTGGGGAAAATGTTTTCTGGCGCGCATTTTCACCGAAAAAGAAATCGCTCACTGCCTGGCTCGCCAAAATCCCTACCCCTCCCTCGCTGCCCGCTTTGCCGGCAAGGAGGCCGTGGCAAAAGCTTTGGGCAGTGGCTTCGGCCGGGAAATTTCCTTCCGTTCCGTCGAAATTTTTTCCGACGGAGGGCCACCCTCCGTGCGACTGCTTCCGCCGGCCTCCGGACGAATGGTTCGTTTGGGCGGAAAAGATTTGCTCATTTCTCTATCCCACAGCGGCTCGCTAGCCATTGGCCAGGCCATTCTATTGGGCTAGTTTGCTATGCTAGCGGGCTCCAAGCCGTCGCAGGAGGTCCCGGTCTACAAGCTCTAAATCCTTCTCCATCAACCGCCATGTCCAGTTCCCCTCGGTCGTGCCGGGAATGTTCATGCGGGCGTAGCTGCCCAGATGGAGGATGTCCTGGATGGGCAAAATGAGCCAGCGGGCCCGCGATTCGGCCAGCCAAGCCATGGCGCCGTCGATGAGGTGCAAATGGCCGTAGCGTTGTGGTAAAATTTTCAACAGCAGATTCCTGCGCCGAGTCGCGCCTTCTTCGGTCCCGAGGAGCGCACCCGCAGCCGTGTCGTTATCGTGGGTGCCCGTGTAGGCGATGCAATTTTCCACAAAATTTTCCGGCAAAAAGGGTGAATTTTCGTGGTAGTCATCGAGGGCGAAAAGCAGAATGCGCAAGCCCGGCAGATCCAGCCGGTCCCGGAGTGCGACGGCCCGTTCGCTCAAAATGCCCAAATCTTCGGCGATGATGGGCAGTGGACCGAGTGCGTGCTCCATTGTTCTAAAGAATTCTTCTCCGGGACCTTCCACCCACCTTCCCCGCACGGCCGTCGGTTCCATGGCGGGGATCTCCCAGTAGTCGGCAAAGGCACGAAAGTGGTCCACACGAACGGCATCGAAGAGAGAGAGGGCCCGACGGAACCGGCTGGCCCACCAGCCGTAGCCCTCTTCTCTGTGCTGCTCCCAGCGATAGAGGGGATTGCCCCATCTCTGGCCCGTGGCGCTGAAATAGTCCGGCGGCACGCCGGCTACGGTCCGCGGCAAACCGGCCTCGTCTAAATCGAAAAGCTTTCGCCGTGACCACACATCCACACTATCGTGAGAGACAAAAATGGGCATATCGCCGACGAGGGAGATGTCTAGCCGAGCGGCCCGGCGGCGAATTTGATCCCACTGCCGTTGAAAAAGATATTGCTCCACGCGGTAGGTAGACAATTCGGCTGCCCACTCCTCTTGCGCTCTTTCCAGGGCAGACCTTTTCCGATCTCGGTATGACGTTGGCCAGCGGGTCCAGTCGGCGGTGGCAAAGCGATCGCCAAGGACGCTAAAAAGGGCGTAGTCTTCGAGCCAGTCCCGCTCTTTTACGCAGAAATTTTCGTAGTCGGGACCGATTCCGTACGCAAGAAATCGGCTAACGGCCTTCCGTAGTAGGGCCGTGCGAAGTGGGCGGATTGCGCTGTGGTCGATGCGGCTCCCGGGAAGTCCAGGAAGCCCGATAAAGTCTTTTTTTTCCAAAAGCCCATCTTCTTTAAGACTCTCCAAACCAATTAGAAATGGATCACTGGCCAGCGCCGACGGGGACTGATAGGGAGAATTTCCGTGGCCGGTTGGGTTGAGCGGCAGGACTTGCCAGAGCCCCTGTCCGCCCTCTGCCAAAAAATCCAGCCAGTGCAAAGCAGCGGGGCCCAGTTCCCCGGTGCCGTGGGGGCCCGGCAACGAAAAAATAGGAAGGAGAAGCCCGCAGCGTCGTCGCTCTCGCTCCAAAAAGCTTTCCATCGACCCATGATGCTAGGGCCGTAAGCCGTGCGGTCAAGATCGCCAGCCTCGGGCATAAAATTGGGGCATTTCTTTAATTTCCGTTGCGAATTTCCACGATCTTGCGCCAAGCCGCGAGGACAGACTGATGTTCCGCGGCTGCGATCGCGCGCCCCGAAAACCAAAATTGTAGGGTATCGATGGTCCCGTGCGGGGTGACCAGAAAATGGCTTCCCCTTATGGTTTTCCAGTTTTCGTCTCGTCGGCTCAACAAATCGCTGGTGATGGAGTTCATGCGTAACAGCCGATCGGTGAAAGAGAAAATCATGCTTGTCTGTATTTTTTCGCGATAAGATTCCCCATCACCGTCGAGCACGCAAAAAAACGGCTTTGCAACTACGTTTGAACCGAATGCTTTGCCGGGGTCTGGCGCAAGTTGTTCAATGCCACCGTCGTAGTAGTGATTCGGATTGTCGGAAGAATCTAGCCCCGGAATAGCCATGTGAGCCCGCTGGAAAATAAAGGGTAGGGACATGGAGATGCGGGCGGCATAGGCGACGGGAAAGTCCGACGTCGTTTCACAGCTGGCGAAGACGGTTTTGTCTCGTTCGCTATTCCACAGCGCGATGGAAAGAAGGTGGAAAAATTCTTTCCCGCGCGGCAATTTACGCAGAAGCTCGATGTCGGAAAAGCGCACCATGTAGGGTTCCCTATTTCGGCTCAAATCATAGGGTTGGCGTAGCTGTCCCAGGCGAGCCCGCTCGCTATCCGTCAGTGTAGCCAGCGTCGCGTCGGGCACGGGGACATACTGCAAAAAGGTCCGAACTTGTCGAGATGTGTAACGGTCAATGACTTCTACCGGTCCAAGTCCCTCCACGAACCCGCCGCCCAGCCGTTTGGAAAAGGAAGGATAGGCTTTCTGTAGGAACAGACTGGAAGAAATTTTCAAACAAGCCCTCTGCATTTCCAAAATTGGCTCGCGCACCTCGTGGGGACCGAAGGCACCGCAGACCGCCATCAGCGCTCCGGCGGAGGAGCCGGTGAAGCGGCAATCCTCTTCGAAGATATCGCTGGCCTCCGAAGAAAAAAATAGTTGGAAGAGTGGCATATAGCCGACACCCTTGGCGCCACCGCCGGCAAAGGACAGGCAATCGTGGCGTTTTCCGGTAAATTTGGACGAGACCAATCCTAGTTCTCTCTTCGCCCAATAGTCCATGAGGAAGAGAAAGTCGTCCATGGAAGTGTAGTGCATGCGACACGTAAAGCCGAGCCGCTCCTGGCGGGCCCATTCGTTATTAAATGCCTGGCGGCAGCGATCGCAAATTTCCTGCAGCCGCTTTTCCCCCAGGTGCTGTCCTTCCCTCCGTAGCTGGGCCAACGTTCGATCCCGTCTGGCTAGGGCGCAGGGTAAAAGTTGAGCCTGGACAACTCTGTCATTGGCGGCCCTTTCTCCGCTCGGGCGGATTATTTTGAGATTTTCATCCCACAGGTCGCAGAGCTGCTCTTGATCTAGTCCGCGGACGGCATTGAGCACCCGACAATCCCGCAAAATGCCGATGGCTGTGACGGCTATGCCGCCGGCTAACGTAGCAACGGCAACAAAAACAGCGGGGGCCAAGATAACAATTAGCCCCGTCGTGGAAACAATGACTATGCCTGCTGAAAAAAATACGGCCAGGAAACATTCAAAACCGATGGATAGCTTCGTTCGCCAGAGGCCCTGCGTGGGTTCCTTTGTGGCATCCGAATTGGAGTCCAATTCTAATATGGCAGCGAGCGTATAAGGGCTAGCACTATTTGCTATCGATACTGCCGCGGCACTCCCCATTGCGGAAAGCGGAAGAACTATTTGCCGGTTGTCTAGCAAATTAAAAATTAATTTTTTCCAACTAACAAGAGCTATTTATAATGCACGTAGTATTTTTGCGCCAATCGTAGGCCTTCTTCGCGGGAAGAAAATTTTCCATCCAACTGCTCCTCGAATAGTCGCCTTAGAAGTGCTCCCAATTCCGGCGAGGGCGGAAAGGAACCCAATAGATCTCGACCGCGCACCAGCGGGACGGGCGGATTGCGCAACAGTCCTTCGGCCCTGGCGATTTCTTCGAGCCGATCCTCGCCAGAGAAATTGAAGGTGGTCTGCGTACGACCCCGATTGTCGCAGCGGGCGACGGCCAACAAAAGATCGATGCGGCCTACCGCTAGGGCCAGACGGCGAACGGCGCCGACGGTCGCCGGTGTGGGGCAGGAGAACGTGCGTGGCAACATATGGTGGGCCACAAGTGGAAGGACGGACCGAATGATCTCCTTGGGCGTTCGCATGTTCTGCAGGAAACCTTTCGCAATCGGCACGCCGGCGGGGCCATGGCCGGGCGTCCGAATTCGGCCGTCCTGCCCCCGTTCCGTCCGTTCCGGCTTACCTAGGTCGTGGCAAAGAACCGCAAATCCCACAACGAGTGCATCTTCTCGCGCAGGCGGCCGGAACTGCGCAAAGGCGTCCATGGCCAATTTAACATGCTCCCAGACATTTCCCTCCGGGTGAAAGAAGGGATCCTGAGGACAGTGCACCAGCGCGGCCAATTCAGGGAAAAAGCGGAGCCAGTCGCACTGGCGCAAAAATTCAAGGCCAGATCCGATCGCTTCGCCGCGGAGAATCAATTTCGAAAATTCACCATAAATGCGCTCAGGAGAAAGATTTTCCGCACCGATGGAGCGGCAGAGGCGGACGGTTTCCGGATCCATCGAAAAGTGAAAGCGGGCCGATAGCTGCATGGCTCGCAACACTCGAAGGGGATCTTCCGAAAAGTGGGCCGATACGTGCCGCAAAATGCGCTTTTCCAGATCCTTCGTGCCGCCAAAGGGGTCAATGGGACTGCCTTCCAGCGGATCTAGATAGATGGCGCCAACCGTAAAGTCCCGGCGAGCGGCGGCCAATTCCAGAGACATAGTTGGGTCCACGCGAACGGCAAAATCCCGATGGCCAGGCCCAGTGGGCCGCTCTTCCCGCGGCAGGCCCAAGTCAATCGGCATTTCTCGAAAGCGATAGATGCCATAGCTTTTACCAACGAAATCCATGGCGTCCGGAAAAAGTTTTTCCAGCGACTCCGCTTCGAGGGAAAATACTTCCAAATCCAATTCTAGAACGGGAATGCCCAGCAGCAAATCCCGTACGCAACCGCCTACCAGATAGGCCCGCCCGCCCGCCTCTCGGATTCGGCCGCAGATACTTCGAACGGACCGGTCCAAGGGTTCGGAGAGGGCAAGCCGCACGGCCGTACGCTAGGGATGGGCGGCAAGTCCGTCCATGGAAAAATAAAAAGGCGTTTGCGGGCGCACAGATCCCATGCATCCCTAAAATACTTTAGGAGGCAAAGTCAAAGCGCACCAATGCCAGTTGCAAAGCCCAATCCTCGAATCTAGTGCGGGCGGGCCGACGCAATGGTTACTGGCACAGTTCCCCATGTCTGGAATCGGGGAGAGTTATCACAGACGGGTCGTTTTAGTTTTCCATGACCCGCACTGCTAAATTTTTCCACCGCCGTTACCGTAGAGCTGAAAAATTTTCTCCATTTGGTGCAGAATTTTTGTGTTTTTTCTCGCTTCGGCTACAGCAGTTAGTAGCATGTTTTATGAGCTGTAGAGCATTTTATGTTTTAGCGGCTTTTTGCGCCTTCTGGGGGTCGGCTCTTGCTGCGAAAGTTTCCATCTGTATCCCCGTCTACAATGCGGAGCCTTGGCTGCCGGCGGCACTAGACAGCGCTTGCACTCAAACGCTAAAGGACATCGAGATTATCTGCGTGGACGATGGCTCCACGGATGGATCCTTGGCAATTTTGAAGTCCTACGCCGCTAGGGATCCGCGCATCGCAATTTTTGAAAATGACTGCAATCGCGGGACGCACTATAGCCGATTGCGGGCCATTCGCGCATCTCAGGGGGACCACATTCTCTGGTTGGATGCCGATGATGAGCTATTTCCGACAATCGCCGAATTGGCCTTCGAAAAGGCCAAATCGTCCCAGGCGGACGTCGTGCTTTTTCGGACCCAGTACGCGCGCCGAATTGGCTCCCAGCGGACAGTCCCAAAAGTGCTGCCGGAAGGCGGCAGCGGCGCGTATTTTTTGGAGCTGGCCGCCGAAGGGGCCGTTAGCTGGAATCTCTGGGATAAGCTCTGGCGGGGGAGCATGCTGCGAGAAATTGCCGAAGAATTTTGGCTTTTTGCTCAGTCACATCATCTCAGTAAAACGGAAGATTTGCTTCTGTTTTGGTTTGCCATGCGGCGTTGCGGCAGTTTTGCCGCGCTCCCTCAGCTTGGCTATCGCTATGTCGCAAGTAGAGGCCAAGCGGCCCGGCGATGGGGCGATCCGGCATTTTGGAGAAGATATGTCCAGGACGTTTGCGCCGTACATGCGAAAATTTTTGCCGAAGCGGAAGAAGGGAAAGTCCTCCCACTGGCTAGGAAGATGACTAAACGGAACGAAGGAACTGTCTTGCGCCTGATTCTTAAACTGCCGCAAGACGAAAGTTTAATCCTATTTGCCAACTATCTCGATGCCCATCCGCAAATTTTCCAGAAGGAAATTCTTACGGTAATGGCAAAATTGAGCGGCGGCTTCTGCCGCGAGTTCATGAAAAATTATGGAAAATGAATCCTTTGGATGTCCTCCGCCTGGGCCGACGAATCGGCGAGCAATTTTCGCAGAGCCGTCGTCGGATCCCGTACTATTTCCTCGGTAATGTTCAACCGTCGAATGGTCGTAGAGGGCAGGTGAAATTTGAAATCCCGAAAAAGCCGCTCCAAAACGGTCATGAGACCCCGAGCGCCCGTTTTTTCCTCCTCCGCCAGGCCGGCGATAGCGTAGATCGCTTCCTCCGTGAGGGTCAATTCAATGCCGTAGCCTTCGAAATCTTTTTCGTATTGGCGCAGGATGGAGCCTTCCGAAGAAATGAGAATTTGAGCCAGGTCCTTTTTGCGAAGATGTTCGCAGGCGACGCGTACGGGCAACCGGCCGATGAATTCGGGTTCCAGACCGAATTGAACGAAATCGGCGGTGGTGGCCAGCCGCAGGTAGTCCTCCCCGCCATCATCGAACCCTTTTTTGGTAAAACCGATGGATCCCGCCGAGCTGCGTCGGCGGACCAGCTCATTGAGCCGATCGAAGGCGCCGCTCACGATGAACAGGATGTGTCGGGTGCTGATGCTCTCCCGACGGTGTCGGCGTCCGCCAAAGGTCACCATGGCGCTCATTTGCGCAGTAATGTCATTGGGCGCGACGCAACTAACCTCAGCGTCCTCCATGAGCTTCAAGAGATTTACCTGTACGCCGCGGCCGGACACATCCCGTCCCATCGCCTCGTTGGACGCAATCTTGTCAATTTCGTCGACAAAGATGATGCCGTATTGGGCCAGTTCCACGTCGCCATTGGCGGCGCGCACCAAATCTCGCACCATTTCTTCCACGTCGTTGCCCACGTAGCCCGTTTCCGTGAACTTGGTCGCATCCGCTTTCACGAACGGAACGCCTAAAAGCTTAGCCAGATTGCGAATGAGATAGGTCTTTCCCACACCCGTAGGCCCCAGCAGGAGTACGTTCGGCTTGCCGTAGTCCCGGATCAGCTCTTTCGGGCTAGCAAGACAGCGGCGCACATGGTTGTAGTGGTCGCAAATTGTGACGGCTAGGACCTTTTTGGCCTCTTCCTGACGTATTACGAAGCGCTGCAAGTAGTCACGAATGTCCTGGGGGCGCATGGAAAACTTACTAATTCCTTCCAGGGCTGACGCCTTCTCAGTTGCCGATTCGTTACCATGCTCTTCCGTTGGAGCACGATCGGCTCCGTCGTGGCCATGCGGCCGGCCGCCTTGACTTGCGGTAAAGATTTCGGGATCGGCAAATCCGCCGAAGAACAGACCGGTAAATTGCTCGCGAAGTTTTTCCAATAGATTTACGCTGCTGCTTTGACCCTCCGCTTTCCCTTCTAAATTATTCCCGTTTATGGTGTTATTGCCTTCTCCGCCCCCTTCTGGGGGTGTCTCTTTGCCGTCTTTCCCGTCCATTATCTATTTTTTTTCTTGTTAAAACATGCTTATCATTGCAGAATTAGCTTTCCACGGCCATGCTGAATTTGATCGCTTGTGGCAACCATATTTCCTCACCATGAACACAAAAAAGCTAACAAAAAGGGACATCATCCAGCGGCTGCACCAGGACGGTGATTTGCTGTATCGTACCGTCGCCGACCTCGTTCAGGGTGTCCTGGACTGCATTGGTGACGCTCTTAAAGCCGGTAAAACGGTGGAATTGCGCAATTTTGGCGTTTTCGAGGTGCAGATGCGAAAAGCTCGCGTCGGCAGAAATCCAAATCGACCGGAGAGACCCATCCAAATCCCCGCACAGAAAGTCATCAAATTTCGTGCTGGGAAGGAGTTGCGGCTTCATGTCAAAGGGCAACGCTAGGGGCGCTTTCGTTCCGACTGTGGTCTTTCTTCTTCGACGGAGTGCTCTGGCAGCGAATAGAAAGTCTTTCATCAGTACCTAGTTGCTCCAGAAGCGCGTCGAAGAGAGGTACGATTTCTTTCTCCGCGAGCGTGCGCGTACTGTGGCCGAAGCGCAGCCGTAGGGCGATGCTTTTTTCTCCATGGCCGATAGGCTCGTCCTCGTAGACGTCAAAGACTTGCACCTTGCGCAGTTCGATTTCGGTTGGGCAAATTTTTCGGAAGCAACGTTCTACCGCGCTCCGTACGTGCTCGGCAGGCACGGTTCCGCCGACGGAGACGGCTAAATCACGTTCCACAAGAGGAAAATTTGTGAATGCTTCGTAGCGAATTCGCCGGTACGGGCGTCGAAAGAAGGCCGGCAAGATCCGCAGTTCGCCGCCATAGAGCGCTACCGGAATTTCTGCGGTTGCTTTCGGAGCCAAAAGACCGATCCGCAGGTCTAAACCTTGCCGATCCAGCTGCCCCTGCTCTGCCCCATGGCCTATTTGCCAGAGTTTCGACCGTCCGATCGGTTGAAAATCCTTATCTGGAAGCGCAATGTCGGCCAAATCGGCCAGCTGCAGGGCGAGGGCCTTCATGGCGTAAAAATCTGGCTCCAATTGCCCATGCCAGTCCTTTTCCAACGGTTCCGCTGCGCAGATCCAAGCGACGGCAATGGCTTCTCGCGATCCGTCGGCCGCCGGCTCCCAGACCCGACCTATTTCGAAAAATTTATCTAAACTATTTCCATTGCGCACATTACTCTCTATCGCTGCCAGAAGACCGGGTATGAGGCTGGCGCGCAGGTGGCTCTGGTCTGCGCTTAGCGGATTGGCAAGGGCAAGGAGGCCGCTCTCCCTTGCCACGGTGGAATAGTTGTAGCATTCGCTGTAGCCGTTTCCGATGAGCCGTTCGGCGGCGGCACGGGTGAAGCCATAGCTGCGTTCGTCCTTTCGGCTCAGAGCGCGAAATGTGAGTTCGCGGGAGGGGAGTTCGCCCAGATTCCGCAATCGAACGAACTCCTCCACCAGATCGATGGCCGTTCGCACATCGTTGCGGCGAAAGGGCGGTACGGAGACCGCCCAGCCGGTGCCGGATTTTTCCACTCCGAAGTGCAACCGGCGTAGAGAATCCTCCACCTCTCCTTCGCCGACCGCCGTGCCGAACTTTTCTTTCAAAAAATCGCAGGAAAGAAAAATTGGCTCACTCTTCCCATTTTCTTCAGTTCCAACCGTTTGCGGACGAATGCAGGCCCGCCCGCCGCAAATTTCTACCAGCATTTGGACGGCCCGGCGGGCGCCATACTCCATGGCGGCCCGATCCGTGCCGCGGACAAAGCGTTGAGAGGCGTCCGACGGCAGGCCCAATTTCCGGGATGTTAGTTGAATGGATTCGCCGCGAAAAGCGGCGCACTCCAACACGATGTCGCGAGTGCCTTCGTCCACTTCGGCGTCAACGCTGCCCATGGTGCCGGCGATGACCAGCGGCCGTTCGTCGTCGGCCAGAATCAGCATGTCAGGAGAAAGTTCATAGGAGCGGTGGTTGATGGCAACTATGGATTCCTTTTCTCGCGCCTGTCGGATGTGGATCTTTTTCCCTAGAATTTTTCGCGCGTCAAAGGCGTGGAGCGGCTGGCCGCAGTCTGCCATGAGCCAGTTGGTGATATCCACGGGCCCGCTTATGGGACGCATGCCAATGGCCTCCAGATCCCGCCGCATCCACCGGGGACTGGGACCGATTTGTACGTCGCGAACGCTCCATGCGAGAAAGTGGAAACAGTTGGGACTCTCTAGGCGGAGATCCTCCAGCAGAAAGTCTTCGCCGCCCTCCGTGGGAAATTGTACCGATCCAGGATCGTAGACATTGGCGGCCAAAGGAATGCGAAAATAGGCGGACAGTTCTCGGGCGACGCCCAGGTGGCTCATGCAGTCCCCCCGATTGGCAGCGATGGAGAGTTCCAGGACCTCATCGTTGTCCGGAAAAACCTCGTGGAGCGGGGTGCCGACCGGCCAATGCCTACCTAAAAGAAGAATTCCATCGCTTTCGCCTGGCAAGTGCAGCTCTTCGGCACTGCAGAGCATGCCTTCGGACCGTTCTCCGCGCAATTGGGCTACTTCGATGTGGGCGCCGTTAGGCAGGGAGCAGCCGGGCAAGGCCACCGGGATTCGGTCACCGTTTTGGAAGTTGCTGGCGCCGCAAACGATTTGCCGCGCTTCCCCTTCGCCCGTTCGCACACGACAAATCCGGAGCCGCTGCGCTC
>JAIRMB010000051.1 GCA_031258995.1 Puniceicoccales bacterium | reverse complement strand
CAATGTTTTGCTGGAAGCCGGGGAAAATGGATTGGCTCTGACGGCTACCAATTTGGACTTTGCCATGGGGAATACCCTGGCGGCGGCCGTGGAGAGGGAGGGGAGCGCCACGCTACCTCTGCGGAAAATGGCCAGCGTCTGTCGGGCCATCGGCGCCGATTCCCTGGACGTGGAGTTGCTCTCGGGCGGAACGGCTGTCCGCCTGTCCGGCGGCGGGTCCCTTTTTCGACTCGCCGCGCTGCCGGCAGCCGACTTTCCCTCCCTGCCGACCGTAGAGAAGTCCGTAGCTGTGGAGCTCTCCGCCGCGAAATTTGTTTCCCTGCTGCGACAGGTGGACTATGCCCAATCGCGGGATGAGCACCGACAAATTTTAAATGGCATATATTTCCAATTGGCCGAAGGCACGCTGACATTGGTGGCCACGGACGGTCGGCGGCTGGCTCGCAGCTGTCACCGCGGCGCCGAAGGTGGCAGCGGTACGCTCATTCTGCCGGCTCGAAGCGGCGCCGAACTGCTGCGGCTCCTGCCCAAAGCTGAAAAAGTTACCATTTCCTTTAGTGGCCGGCAGGTATCCTTTGACGTCGCCTATCCGGAAAACTTTGCCCAGTTGCGGGCCTTTTTGATCAGTAAAGTGGTGGAAGGGACCTATCCTAACTATCGGCAGGTTATCCCCAGCGCCGCCGAGTGGCGAGTAACACTTCTACGGGAAGCCATTTTAGGGGCTCTTCAGCGGGCGGTGCTCGTCAACAGCGGAACGGCGCCGGCCGCACGGCTAAAATTCAGTGAAAATTTGGTAGAAATTTTTGCTTCCAGCGGCGAGGTGGGAGATGCCTACGAGCGCGTCGCCGCCGTCTCGCCGGGCCAGCGGGAGGTGGAGATCTCTTTCAATCCCAAATATCTCATCGACCCACTGCGGGCGCTAGGCTGCCCGGAAGTTCTTTTTGAATTTCGTGATCATTTGAATCCCGGCGTCTTGCGGGCCGGTGAGGACTTTCTCTGCGTCGTAATGCCGCTCCGCTCTGTTACATGACGAAAATTATGACTCTACTCGTGGCAGTGTTCGCCTTGCTGGTACTCGCCGCCCTTTGCGTTGCGCTGGTCCTTTGGACTGCTTCCGATTTTTATGCCTTTCGCCGGGCCAGGAGGCAGGCCTTCTTCCACGTTTTTCGCTGTGAGCGCTGCTGTCTTTGGCAGAGCGGGCGGCGAGAGGAAATTTCTTGCAGACGGTGCGGTCGCGGCCTGGAACCTCTGAATTTTTGAGGACCATGCGTGGGCCGCTATCTCGCCATCGATTACGGCCGCAAACGAATAGGTATCGCGTGGGGTGATCCGGCCCTTGCCGTCGCGGTAGCGCGCCCGCCCATCATCTGCGGAGCGGCCGTAGATTTTTGGGCGGAGCTGGGAGCCGTTGTCCGCGAAGGAGAAATCGTCGCGTTCGTTGTCGGTCTGCCCCTCGATCGGGAGGGCGGCGAGGGCGATTGGGCCCGAGAAGTGCGGGCCTTCGGGAAGCGGCTTCGGGAACATTTTCCTCTACCATTGTATTTTTTTGACGAACGGCTCACCTCCTACCAGGCCGCCTTGGATCGGACCGGCGGCCGAGGCCCATTGGGGCAAATACTCCGACGGCGGCGGAGCGGAAGGGACGATTCCCGGTCGGCCGCACTCCTGCTGCAGGACTTTTTTGAAGAGCGGCGCATGGCAAAGGATGGGCCGTGAGCGCGGAGCGGCAGCGCTGGTACGGCCTCTGCGCCTACGACGGAACGGGGCTGGACGGGTGGCAGAGTCAGCCTGGCGCCAATACGGTACAGGATTTTTTGGAAGCCCGATTGACCCAAATTTTCGAAAGAAAAACCGGCGCAATTGGAGCTGGACGGACGGACGCGGGAGTGCACGCCCGCGGGCAAGTTTTTCATTTCGACAGCTTCGGCTGGCGGCACGGTACCGATGCCCTGTTGCGGGCTCTCCGCTGCGGCTTCCCCCGCGCCATCCGGGTCGAAAAAATTTCCCCCGCCTCGCCGAACTTTCACGCCCGCTTCTCAGCCCGAGGGAAGCGCTATGTCTATGAACTCCAGCGTGGATTTGCGGATCCCTTCCATTGCCGCTACCGCTGGTCGCTGGGCGATGGGCCGCTGGATCTGGTTGCCATGAGTGCCGCGGCGAAGGTCTTTCTCGGTGTTCACGACTTTTCTGCCTTTGCCAACCGCAGCGCGGGCGGCGACCGGAATTCGGTACGCACCGTCTGCCGCAGCGACTGGACCGTTGAGGGAGATCTATTCCGCTACGTGACGGAGGGAAACGGCTATCTCTACCGTATGGTGCGGCGCATGGTGGGTGCGATCGTGGCCGTTGGCCGTGGACAGACCGATGAAAAATCTCTGAGCACCCTCCTCGCGGACCCCACCAGCCCCATCCGTAACCCGCTCCAATCCGCCCCACCGGAGGGCCTCTGCCTCGACCGGGTCCTCTACGAGAGCGATCCGTAAGGGAGGATCGTTTTAGGCGGCCATGGACGCATAAAGATCGTTGACAGAACGTTATAGCCGCATTACATGGTTTGCCATGAATGTAAAAAATGTACAAGGAGGTGGGGGTTCCCATTTCATTTTTCAGAATAGTGCCTACTACCTGGTCCCTTCCGAAGTTACGGACGTGACTGACGGCCACTGTGTTCGGCTGTGCGATTCCGTCGCGAAGGCAGTCGAGAAGCGCTATTGGTACAATTGGCCTGTCACTGAAGAACAATTCGTGAACTTTGGGTTAGCGCTCCTGCCTAACCATGGCGGGCTGGAGCGGGCTGACAGCTACGGAAAACTTGCAAATTTGAACACGCTCCTTAAAAAAGCGTTAAAAAATAAGAGGCGACGGGAAAATCAATTGAAGCGGCGGCCCGCCATGACCGCCCCAATCTGGAGATCGAGTAATCCGGCAATTGATGCAAAATGCGATGGGTGAAGCGCCGCCAGAGACAAAGGTTGGAGCTAGAAAAACCAAGGAATTTGCAAACTGCTAATATTCCCCCGCATGGCATGGCGGAGGGACGCAGGTTATTCCCGTACGCGCCGGCGGCAGGCGCCATTCCCCGAAACCAGCGAAAAAAATCGCCGGGACCACCGCAAATTGGGAAATGGCGCACACAATCCCGTCCATATGTGCCACGGGACCGACGGCAGCGCCGTGGCGTTTTAAGCCTATGGCGGGAGATCACTCTCCCCATCATAACCTTTACGCATCAAGCATGTACCCCTAGTGGCTCAGCTGGACAGAAGGACGGATCTCCTCGCCTATGTTTTGCGCCGTTCGTCCGATGCGGAATTGTTAGGGAGGTACAATGCGCTCATGGGAAGTCCGGGTCATATTTGACTGTGAGCCACAGGTATTTGGGCCTTTCCGTGGCCGAAAGATCCCCTTGTTTGGTAACTAGTTTCCAGAGTGGTGTTTGTCGTTGCTCTGCAGAGGATTACCGGATAGAATTTTCGCTCCACTCTTTTTCCAGCGTTTCTACGCGACGGAAAAGCTCCGGAAGATATTTCCAGTAGACGTAGAGACGGCCGGCAGTCCCCAACGGCAGTGCCGGCGTACCTCGCATGATACTTTTTGGTGGCAAGTTCGCAGTAACACCGCTCTGAGCGGCGATTTGTGTTTCGGGTCCGATCTTCAAATGCCCCGCAATGCCCGCCTGCCCGCCCAGGACCACCCCATCGCCCAGCTCCGTACTGCCAGCTACGCCGGATTGGGCCACGAGCAGGCAATTTTCCCCAACGAAAACATTATGTCCGATTTGGACCAAATTGTCCACCTTGGTCCCCATTCCGATGGCCGTCTCGGCGAAGCGGGCCCGATCTATGCAGCAGTTGGCGCCGATTTCCACATCCGCCGCCAGCGAGGTGCGCCCCACGTGGGGCAATTTTCGATGTCGCCCCCTTTCCCAAACGTAGCCGTAGCCGTCCGAGCCGATCACCGCGCCGCTGTGGAGGATGCATCGATTCGCGACCGTACAATCGCGGTAGAGGGTGACCCGCGGATGCAGTAAGACGTCCTCACCGAGCCGGCAGCGATCGCCGATGGCGCAGTGGGAGCCGATCCGACAGCGGGGGCCTATGTGAACCCCATCGCCAATTACGCAGAAGGGCCCGATGGCCGCGCTAGGATGAATTTCAGCCGTCCCGGACAGCACAACGCTCGGATGAATGCCCGGCTCCGGCGGCCGCTCCTTTTCCCGATCTATTTCTTCGCAGAGAATTCCCAGTGCGAGTGAGGGATTTTCCAGGAGAAAATAGGCTCCGTCCGGCGGCGGCTCGCCGACGTAGTCGCTAGGCAAGAGTATAACAGAAGCGCGGCAGTTAGGCACCAGCGGCGCGTATTTTCCGTTAGCGAGAAAAGACAGGTCCCCCCGCTCCGCCCGATCCAAGGACGCAATGCCGCAAACGGCACCAGAAAAATTTCCTCGTACTTCTTTCGGCTGCAACAACTCCCGCAGTCGTTCCTGTCCGTAGCGCACGCGAGCGGACTACGCGCTGCGCTCTGTCGGCGCAACAGGAAAGTACCATTTCGCCGCCAAGCACGCGGTTAAAATCGGAGCGTGCCTCCCATGGCCGCCCAGAGCATATTGCGGTGATGCCCCACCGCATTGTTCCAATTTTCCTTCGGCGCAGAGTTGCCCGCATAGCGGACGCCGATAAAGAGGTCGCCTGGTAGTGATTTAAGCTTGAACCGCAGATCCCCGCCCCAGCCGTAGTAAAAAAATCCGCAGCGCTCGCCCGGTGCGATTTCTTGAAAGAAATTTGCCACACCGCCGGGCCGAGCGCAGTGGTCGTAGCCGACGGAAAGTAGACTTCGCACGCCAAGGAAATCCCAGCCGATGGCCGCTAAACTGGCGGACTGCGCCAATGAGAAATAGAGGCCAAAATCCTCCTCATCAAAATTGTAGCAGACACCGCCCTCCACAGAAAGGTCATTTCCCCAGCGAACAGAGCCTTGTATTTCGTTGCCTTGTTTGTTTAGTCCCGCCGGCTTACGAAAATAGCGCATAGTTTGATAGCCGGCGCTGAGGTGCCAATTTGCTGCGACGTCCCAAACATAATCCACGTGCGCAGCGACCCGATTAACCGCGGACGAGTCGTCCATGACCCGTCCCTTCAGACCTAATAGGAGAGAGCCATTTCCGGCTTTTTCGGAAACATCCAGCTGGAGCTCTTCCTTCCCTTGGCCATATTTGCAGCCGATACCCACATTTTCTGTCTCATGCCGATAGGAGGCGTCCCAAGTCCAACCGAAAGCGCCGGCCGGCAGAAGAGCCGCACCAAGTAGCCCTAGGATGGTGAAACTCTCTCGCGTGCCAGGACGAAAACTAGCCATAGGGACGCTATCCCGTGTCCGTATGTCGCTTTTGCAAGAAAAATTTGCCTAATTTCCGCGAAAAATCGGTGGGCCGCCGCGATTGCCTTTCCTCGGAATCGGCGGGATGGGCATATTCTTCTACCAGTCGCGTTTTTAGCTTCAAATTTCATCTGGCAATGGACGGGCCGGGAAAGCCGATGGCCTTCCGCATAACGAAGGGTAACCGACACGACATCAAGGCGACAGAGAATTTGCCGTGCAAATTTCTGGGGATGGCGATCGGTGACTGGGCTATTGGTACCGCGAAGTCAAAAAGCAGCTTGCAGAGAATGGCTTATGTCCCATCGCACATGCGCACGAAAACATGCGCCAAGAGAATACGGAAGAAGAAAAGAGCCTCTTCGGCGAAGGAATTTAGTGGAACGGGTCGCGGAAAAGCTGAGATGGCCCGCCAGTGATAGCATTTTTCGATTTCGAGCATGAAGAACCGTTTCGGCAACATATTGGCGCCGGACCATCTGCATTGAATTGGGAGGCATGAGTTTTGCGGCTAGCGGAAGTAGATCTTTCGGAAAATACGGCGGAAAAGCGCACAAAAACTTTTTCTCATTTTCCGCCACAGGCGACGGGGCGAAACCCGCCGATCCGGAAAATAGTTTCCCAAAACCCCCGGCCCCGGAAACTTTTAGCCCCCGCGGCGCGCCTTGCGCGCCGCGGGGATTAGAGTGAGAAGTTTTTACGGCCAAATCGATCTTTGCGAAAATTTTTGTAAATTTT
>JAIRMB010000034.1 GCA_031258995.1 Puniceicoccales bacterium | reverse complement strand
CAACCTTCGTTGAAGGGCGGCTCCACGGCCGGCGAGCTGGGCCTCTCCTACCGGCCCAGCGCCGCCGCCGCCATCGACCTCGCCCTCCACGGCTCCACCGGCATACAGAAGAGTGTAAGCGGCTCCCTGCGAGCAAGATACGAGTTCTGATCTCGCGGCCGGAATTTACTTTTCCTTTCGCCGTTCCAATGGGCATCCGGATATTTGGGCGGGGCCCGAAATTCGGCGGCACCGGAAATTCCGATCCGGAAAATAATTTCCCAAAACTCCCGGCCCAGGAAACTTTTAGCCCCCGCGGCGCGCTTTGCGCGCCGCGGAGATCTGAATGGGCGTGACGCGAAAAATCTAAGAGCAGGTATTTTTTACTTGTCGCCTTGTAAATTTAATGTTTATGCATTGGTAAATGAGTACTCTTTCGGCAGCGGTACAGAGCATTTTACCGAGCGGGATGAATGATATTCCTGCGCAGATCAATTCTCAAGATGTAACTGCCGTACGACTAGTGTCTTCAACGGGAACGGTTCTGTTCCGTACGGCGAAAGACGTGCAGGCCTACGGAAAAAAGGTAACGGACGGCACGTTGGTGCTGTTTGCCAAGACCGAAACCAAGACCATAGACATCGGTCCGTCGGTAATTCGAGGCTATGCCGTAGGTGATACGTTGCGCGCCATGGGCATGGCACGATCTGCGGTGGATTCCGTAAGGCAGCAGCATTTCAATGGTAATTTCATTTCGGTTGATGCAGATCTCCGATTGGAAATCTGGAATGGAAGCGAGTTCGAGGGAATTTCACCGCAAGCGGCACAAGAAGTTCATTATCAAAATGTTATAGCCATTATTCATACGACATCTTTTAACAAAAGTAGTAATGTCGTTATTTTTTCTCCCGATGGTGAACTTGCCGAAAAGTATAGCAAATCCTGCCGTGGCGATGGAAGTAAAACTTCTATGCAGATTATGAATGCGAAGGGCGACGTGGTAACCGTAGATTTCACGAGTTCTTCTCTGTCCGGCCCATGGGTCATCCTAAAGGTAATTGCCAGCGCATTTATGGCTACCGCCATCGGGCTTGTCATCGGGCTACTTACTGCCTTGGCGTTCAGCTGGGCCACCATTGGGCTTGCTATTATGCTAGCCGCTCTGGGCGTCGCCTGCGCAATAGGCTACGAAAAAGGGTCCGGCAACCCGGCCTGACGATTGGCTTAAGCTATTCGTGGGCTGGCATTTTTACTAAATCGCGTTAGAATTGAAACGTCGTTCCCATGACCATCCATAGCAAATGGCGGTGTCCGCCATTCCGGTTATTCCAGTTTGTCTTGGGAGCAGTGTTGCCGGCATAGCGAACGCCAAGCGACAGGAGGGCCGGCGCGGTGCCCCGCTGCAGAATCAAATCCCAACCCCAAACATAGTAAAAGAACCCGTGGGGTTTTTCCGAATCGGCAGCTCGAAAAAAGTTCACCTCCTCGCCCGGACGGCGACAGCGGTCATAGCCGAAGCTGAGAGAACTTCTCAGATAAAGAAAATTTAGGCCGATGGGGACGAGCTCGCCGAGCTGAGTGGTAGACAGCCAGACATTAATATCCTGCCTATTAAAATTATAAATGGCATCGGCACCCAGTGAAAAATCACCGCCCAGGCGGATGGTGCCATGCACATCGCTATCCTGCCTGCGATCCTTGCTGCGGAAATAGAAGTTGGCCTGATAGTCGATCCCGATATGGCAGATGCCAACGATGCCCCGTTGATAGCCAATTCCTGTGGAGAGCCTATTGCTGCCAGATGCACCTTCCATGAGTCGGGCGGATGCGCTGCAGAATAGGGCGCCGTGGATGGAGTTATGTACGGCGGTCAGAGAGATTTCTTCTTTTTCCTGGCCAAACTTCGACCCCGTTACCACGTCCTTCGTCGATCGGGACAGGGAGACATCCCAGGTCCAAGCGAATGCGCCGGTCATCAAAGGAAGCGCACCCATTAGTGCCAAAAAATAACTTTTTCGGCTAAGCACCGAATGAGGATGAAAAGCGCCCCTAAAAAGCTCAACAGAAAAAGGTGGTGCTCGGGAAGGGATTCGAACCCATACACCTTTCGGCACTGCCGCCTGAAGACAGCGTGTCTGCCAGTTCCACCACCCGAGCAGCCGCTTCAGGGAGCGCAATTCTCGCCCGCCGTCAACGGGAAACGGCGGCCCGGGTAAATTCGTCTAGCAGACCGCCGCGAAGTGAAAATGGTACTACGCTAGCGACTACTCGTCCAATGCGGCGACCGCTTGATCGCTAACGCGACTGAAAGCCAGGTGACATGTCCCACAGCCAAAACACCTTCTTCCGGATGATCTTCTGGATGAACGCAGCTGACGGCGCCGTAAACGGCAACCGCGGCCGCATCGCGGGAAGGTCCGTCATCCATGGCCATCCAGACGCAGCCGGCAGCGACGACCACGGCAACAATCGGAGCTCCAACACCAGAACCCAGTGCACAGTCCAGCACAGCACATATTTCCGTAAGCACCATGACTTTCGCACGAAGGCGTCGATAACACGATAGCAGCGGGCCAACTGCCGCCGACTTCTTCGCCAAAAGCAGCCGCACTACAACAGTTTTGTGTCTGTCTCTCCTCGCGGTAGCAGCAACAAGCAAATTGCGAAATATCAACTGCGGATCACTACCCGTTTCCATCGCCATCCTCACCGCTACCGTCTGCAAACTCAGGATCCAGCGGCTGCGGGGCTCGTATTTCAGTAGGCTCGCCGCAAAAATCAGCTTCGGGGGAGTCCGGCCACATGTCTGATGCGAGCTCCGGGGGAGCGAATTCGACTTCTGCAACTGGTTCGACTGCTCGCCGTTCGGCGGTGGATCTGTTCTCGGCCAAACGTTCCTCAACGGCCATGCTCGCCTCTTCGAGGACGGCCGGGTCGATTTGCGCACCTTCACGGGCGCAGACCACGGCGACAGCCGTATGGAAAAGATCTGCGAGTTCCGCCCATGGGACATTTTCATCGCCTGCACCCATGCAGACGGAGCACGTTTCTGCCAACAGGGCCATTGATGGAGCAACGCTGTCATCAATTACCGCTTTCAGCTCCAAAGCTCGAGCGCAACCGTCGACACGGTCCATATTCGTTATGGTCGAAACCAACTCATCAATTTCCGCATCGTCCTCGCACAGGCACAGCCTGTCGTACAGCAAACTTTCACTTCTATCAATAAAGCTGTAAAAGTCATCGGTAGCACTGCCGACTGCCGCAAAATCCATACTCGTATTCATGTTTTTCTTTCTAATACGCACAAAACTATAGCAATAGACATCCCCACGGTGTCGCCTCACGGGCTTTCATCTCAGCCAAGTGGTCCTCTGCCACTTTGCGCAATGCCGCCGCTTTCGCCATTGCCGCCGCCTCACTGGGCCCCGGTGTCGCCTCGCGGGCTTTCATCGCGGCCAAACGGTCCTCCGCCGCTTTACGCTCCGCTGCCGCTTTCGCCATTGCTACAGCTGCGTCGGCCTCCGCAGAGCGGCGCCGTTCTGCCGCCTCTGAAGCCTTTTCTGCATCCTGTCGCACAGCTGCTAGGGCGCCAACAACTTCGCTCCACAGACCAGCGCGCGAAGTTGCGTCACTGGCCGCTGCCCATGTGCAAATGGCCGGGACTAACGCCGAAATGGATGGCAACTCCACACCAAGCGCCAGCGTCGACGCCAAAATGCCGATGGCACCTGAATAGCCGTCCGCTTTCGCCAATGCTTCATCATATTTGACCATGAGCGCATCAATCACTTTTGGGTGTGTGCTGGCGCAAGAATCAACGCGCCCGAGTATGGCTTCCGCTCTTTTGTTGAAATCATTACAATTTCTTTCCATTATTTTAAGCGACTCCATTCCAATGCCCCAATTACTCTGACCAGGCGCAAAGCGCGTTTTGCGCTTTAACTGACGCCCAACCCGGGGCAGGCCATACCCGTTCCGGCGGAACTCAAAAAAATTCTTGTGCGCGACGAATCGTCTACAGATAACCGCTCAAAACCGCAGTATCTTTGTGAAATTTTAGACTCGGTCAGGCTTACGGAACGGGCGACAGCTCTTTCAAATACGCTACGACGTCAGCGTATGCCCCATCGCGGTCTGCGTCACTGTCGAGTTTGTCTGAAAAATTTTGGACCTTCGCGGCAAGGGTGTCCATTTGCTCCACCGAAGGTTCACTGGCACCCTTAAACACGATGCGCGTTTCGAGTGCCATGGTACGTCCATTAACACCATCGATGTGACCCGAAATCTGCTTTAGCCGTTCAATCTCGCCATCATCTTCGGTGCTACACAGGCGATCGAGTACCTCTCCATACTTACTTTCAAGCGATGTTTGTAATTCTTCAATTCGTCTAAATACTTCCGCACGTGCGGCTGACAGAGCAGAGCCGCTTGGTCGGGCCGCTGCCGAGGACGGTGAAATGGGAGCAGAGCCGCTTGGTCGGGCCGCTGCCGAGGACGATGGAATGGGAGCAGGGCCGCTTGGTCGGGCCGCTGCCGAGGACG
>JAIRMB010000074.1 GCA_031258995.1 Puniceicoccales bacterium | reverse complement strand
CTCCTGGTCCACGTAGAGCACGGAATCGCCGAAGTGCTCCAAAACAAAGGAATGCCGGTCGCTAATGATTACATTTGATGCGGCGGCCGCTTCGAAGATGCGCGGCGAGACGGTCGCTCCGGTCAGATGATCATCACTATGTAGAACAAGCGAAATGCCTGCGGAGCGCATGACGTCCAAAAGTGCACCGCCGTCCCACCGGACGAAACCACGGTAGGACATTGGAGTTCTTCGGCTCCAAATGCTTGCAGGACCGTAGACGTCAAAATAATTTGTCCCATCGAGTAGCCGGTAGAGCTTGGCATAGAGTTTTCCCCGCCGTGGATCGTGGCACATGCCGCCATAAAACAGCCGCCGCTTAAGATTTTCAGAAAATTTTGTCCTGCTCACCGAGTATTGAAACGGCGCGGTGTGCAAAATCTTCCCCTTTTGCGCAGCGAGCTGCTGCAACTTTTGAATGTTCGGCGGGCAGTGAAAAATATTTTCGTAGCGCAAGATTTGCTCCGGACTGACGCATGGGGCAATCTCATGCGGCCGGGAAAAGACGGCACCACTCGGCACGCCCTCCGGCGGTGCATCGAAGGCGCAAAGGCACAGAACAAAAGAAGGGTTAATCCGTTTTAGCAGCCACCGATTAGGCTGATCACAGATGCAACAGTCGTGGCCACGTCTGCCGAATTCTTCCAGTAGCCGTCCCGCTGCGGCCGTTTCGCCCATCCATTCCTTGTGAAGCAGTAGCACGACTCGCAGGCGGTCACCTTCCACCTTAGCTAGCGGCTCACCGCTTTGGTAAATAGCCCGTAACTCTTCCCAAAATTCCTGCGAAGAGGCGTCGCTCCGGTCGATTGGGCAGGAAATTGGCGACCGCTTCCTTGAAAACGCGGCGGCCGGCGACCGCGAAATGTTTAGTCTGTGAGATATAATATGTTCCGTTGAAATGCTTTGTGGATTATAGGGAGGAGATAATGGGCTATTCGAATTAGCAGCTAGGGTGATCGCAGGCACGGCGGCGAGCGCAGGGCAAAGGTGCGGCCTGTCCAGCGCATCTTCATTTCCCCATTGACAGAGTGTCCCCCTTCCGATGCGAAAGTAGCCTGTCCATGTGCGCGCACCTTCGACCGTTCGTTCTATCCCTACTCCTTTCTGGCTGTGGCGGAAGGGAGGGGGCGGTTCCACCGCTGCGCATTGCCCTATCCGCCGACTATCCCCCCTTTGAATTTGTGGAAAAAGGTAAACCGGTGGGCTTTGAAGTGGATTTGGGTCGGTCCGTGGCCGAAGAACTGGGACGCGGGGCAGTTTTTCTAGACATGTCCTTTAGCGCCATCCTGCCGTCGCTAAACGCCGGGATGGCGGACATGGCCGCCTCCACCATCACCGCCACGGAAGAGCGGGAAAAGAACTTTTCCTTTTCTCGGGCCTACTTTCGCGAAGAGCTGCGGGTGCTCTACCAGTCGCAACGGCCGGTGGATCCGGCGCAAAAGTTCCGCGGTCGGCGAGTCGCCTGCCAGCTGGGCTCCACCATGGAGCTGTGGCTGCGGCAGAATGCTCCGGACTGCACCACAGTACCCATGGACAGCAATGTGCAGGCGGTGGAAGCGCTAAAAGCGGGGCAGGTGGACGCCGTGGTGGTAGACGGCAGCCAGGCGGAGTCCTTTTGCGAACGCAATAGACAGCTTCAAAGCGTTTTTTTGGCCCGTTCGGACCGCGGCTACGCCATCGCGTTTCCGAAAAATTCCCCTCTCGTGGCCCAGGTGGATAGGATCCTAACGGCCATGGAGAAGAACGGTAAATTGCAGCGGTTGAAAGAGAAATGGGGCCTTCCGTGAGTTTTTTCTCTGATCTGGCCTACGTGGGCGGTGGAATGGCTGTGACCTTTCTTCTGCTGTTCGGTGGGCTGGCCGTAGGCTTTTCCCTGGGCCTCCTGCTGGCAATCCTCCGCCACTGCGGCGTAGCCGTCCGCCCTATCCGCCGCTACGTCTCCCTACTGCGCGGTACGCCCATGCTGTTACAGCTAAGCCTGATTTACTTCGCCCTGCCGGCCCTCCTGGGGATTCGCTTGAGTGCCGTCTGGGCCGGCGTTATCGCCTTTGGGCTGAATAGTTCCGCCTACATGACGGAAATTTTTCGCTCCGGCATCGGCGCTATCCCCAGGGGGCAGTTCGAGGCCGTGCGGACTCTCCGCATTCCCGCTATTCCCGCCTGGCGCGACATCTATTTGCCTCAAATTTTTGCCCGCATCCTGCCGGCTCTCACCGGGGAGGTCATTGCCCTTCTGAAAGAGACGGCTCTCATCGCCACATTGGGTGGGTCTGATCTGATGCGAAGGTCACAAGTTTTGGCTGCAGAACACTTTACATATTTTCTCCCCCTCTGCATGGCCGGCCTCTACTATTACGCATTGGCATGTTTAGTGGAACGGCTCGGCAGAAAATTGGAAAGGCGCCTGTCTCATGCTGCAAGTTAGGGACGTATGGAAAAATTTTCAGGGAAGTCCCGTCCTGCGCGGTGTTTCGCTGTCCGTCGGCGCGGGTGAGGTGGTGGGCCTGGCGGGTCCCTCGGGGGGAGGGAAATCTACTTTGCTACGCTGCATAGAAGGCCTGGAGACCGCTGACGAGGGGGCGATCGCTCTGGATGGTTCCGTGGGCTTTATGTTCCAAGACTTCCAACTGTTTCCTCACATGACGGTCCGCGAAAATGTGGCCTACGCACTGCGGCCGAGTAAAAAGGAGAATAGAGCGGCTGTCCGCGTCCAGGATCTGCTGGAGCGGTTGGGCATCTGGGACCTGCGGGACCGCTATCCGCGGAGCCTCTCGGGCGGGCAGAAACAGCGGACCGCTCTGGCCCGCACTCTCGTTCTGGATCCAGATCTACTTCTCTGCGACGAGCCTACTTCTGGTCTGGATGCGGATTGCACCGACGGAGTCGCTCGTCTGTTGCGTTCCGCCGTTTCTTCCCAGCGAGCCATCCTAATTGCTTCCCATGACAGTGATTTTTTGAAAAAAGCGGCCGACCGGATTTTGCACATGCAGGACGGGACGATCGGCAAAGAGGTGCGAAATCCTTTCCCTCTCCGAGCGCCCAACGGAGCCGTCCGTACGGCGGACCTGCTAGCGCTTGCGCGAGAAGAGAAGGGCGAGCAGTCCCAAGAATCCGGCCCCCAGGAAGAGCCGCAAGAGGAAGGAACTCCGAGCCGCATAGAGTTTGGGGAGGGACAGGGATAGCCGATCCTGGGCCTCAGTAATTTTTTGACGGTGCCGCTCCTGCTCCCGGAGGAGCCGCTCCGCCCGCTCTCGGCGTCGGCGGACGTCCTGGGCAGTTAGGGCCATGGCTAGCTGCTTTTCCCCTTCTTCCGGCTCTCCAACGATCCGCAGAGCTGCGTTCAACGCCAGATTGGCCACGTCGTCCTGTCGCATGTGGCCGGCGTAGAGAAACACCTGGGAAAGGTCCCTTAGCTCCCGGTTGACGGCCGCCAGTCGGGCCCGTTCCGTCGCTAGCCGGTGCGATTCGCGAGCGATCGCATCTTCCGGACTCGCACAACCAGATCCTAAGAGGCAGAGGGCCAACAAAAATAGCTCCATTCCCCATCCTAGGGGAGCGGTCAAAGCGCGATCATTTCCGCAGGAGCCGCCATTCGTCTTCCACGATCTGCCCAATGTCCCTCTGGGCGCGCCATCCGAGGGCGCTGGCCCCGTCGGCCGGATCGCCGTAGAGGGCAGGGGCGTCGAAGGGTACTGGATCGGTCCGTTCCGTTGGGATTTCCCGTTGCGTAACGGCTTTGATGGCCTGCAGCCACTGCAATAGTGTGATGGGCCGACCGCTGGCCAGAAGGAACTCCCGCCCGCCGCTCCGCCGCATCAGGTCTCCGACTGCTTTTTCGATGCCGTCGGCCACGTCGGCCACGTGGAGCGGATCCCGCAGGGCCGTGCCGTCCGTCGTGGGGAATTCGGCGCCAAAAATGTTCAAGACCGGTTCCTTGCCTAGTGCGACGGCAAACGCGGCGGACAGGAAGCGCCGGGCCCCGTCGGGAAGAACGGGCCCGGCCGGGCCGAGCGGCAAGGCACCGCCGACGGTGCCAAAGCGAACGACGGCGTAATCCATGCCATCCGATTCGGTGAGATCGGCGAGAAAGTTTTCTACGGCACAGAGGGATCGGCCCAGCGCCGTGTCGGGTCGTTTTTCCGTGTCGGGACCGATGGGGCAGCGAACAGCACCCCCATAGACGGATAGGTCGGAAAGAAGGAGAAATTTTTTAATCCGCCGTTCGAGGAGTGTCCGCAGCAGGTAAAAGTGAGCGGAAAAGTTGTTGTGGTAGTAGTGAAGAGGGAATTTTCGGGACCGGATCGGTCCGCCGAGGGCAATGGCGGAAATGGCCAAATCGAAGGGGGCGCTTTTAAGAACATCTTCCACTGCTCCAATAATTCCGCCATCATTTCGGTAAAAAGGAACGATCTCGGGCAAATTTTCCCGCCGGCCCGTGTAGAGGGCGTCCAAAACCGCAACATCCCAGCCGGAATGCAACAGGGCTCGCACTACGGCGCTACCCACATAGCCGGCACCACCCACCACCAACGCCCTCATGGTCAAACATTGAGGGACAATGGCAACCAAAGCAACGGCAAAGGGAAAGGCAATGGACCTCCCATTCCGGCCCTGACAAACCAATGTATGAATTTCATCAAATCGAATTGATATGCAGGCATTAGGAGGTGCTGCGGCACAAAAATTTTGACGGAAGTATGCTAGCACGTCATAACGTGTCAGTTATAAAACGCGCAGGGTTGGCTAGTTATATGTAATAGTAAAAAGACTAGCCATAATCGATTGGCTGTCGCGATTGCCTTTTCCCGGAACCGGCGGGATGGACATATTCTTCTACCCGTCGTGTTTTTGGCCTCAAATTTCATCTGGCAATTGACGGGCAGGGAAAGCCTATGACCTTCCGCGTAACAAAGGATAACCGGCACGACATCAAAGAGGCAGAAAATTTGCCGTGCAAGTTTCGGGGGACGGCGACCGGCTACGAGGGCTATTGGTTCCGCAAAGTCAAAAAGCGACTCGCAGAGAGCGATTTACGCCTTATCGCGCATGCGCGCAAAAACATACGCCAGGAGAACACGGAAGAAGAAAAGAGTCTCCTCCGGCGGAGGAATTTAGTGAAACGGGCCATGGGGAAGCTGAGATGGCTCTTTAGCGATAGCTTTTCTTGATTTCCTGCATAGGGAATCGTTTAGGTAACCACCGGTGCCGAACTATTGCAATTGGCATTATAATGGTCGCGTGTCATTACCCATCAACCCAAATCTTTATTCGCCGGCCTTTGGCAGGGCCATTATTGAACGGATGGTGAAGAAAGATCAGTGTTTGTCTCATCAAACTGAGTGGGATCCGGCTCAGTATAGGAGGCGTCTGGAACATCAGCTATCCAGCATAAGCGAGGCAAGAGATCTAATAAGCGAATATCTTGGAATTTCACAGGAGCGAATATGCATAGGGGCGGAAGACCTTGGGCCTCTTCGCGAGACAGCATTGCGCATTTTTGACGATACAGCGCAACTCCTATCCAAGGAGAGAGTTGCAGAAAACAAATGGGCAGCCTTTAAACGGTCTTTGGTTGGTTTTTTTCAGTATTTTTTTGCTTGGGCTAATTTTGGCGTGCATACCGCTCATACGAGAGCGTTAAATAGATTAAACGGTCCATTAGGACTAGGACACTGGGAAGTGATAAAAATACCCGGAGACGGTAACTGCATGCTTTCAAGTTTGTTTTGCGCCATAGAAGGCAGGGCATATGAGAGTGCGCCCACCAAAGCGGAAAAATATCGTTTAATGCGTGAATTTGCCGACTATTTGCGCAATCTTTTCGCACTGGGAATCTTAGCACATTGGAATGCGGGGACGGCAGATGAGCTCCGTCCCAGTCCTCCACAGGAACCCAGTCCTCCACAGGGAGATGAAGATGACCTTGTGGTGGTCGCACCGCAAGATGCCGAGAGGGCCGGTACGCCAGCCGCCGCCGGCTCCATTGACCCTAGTAGGGCGCGCGACTTGGGTAACTTCGGGGAAAATTTAACAATCCTCGAACTTGCACTGTTAGCGAAGTTTCATAGTCGTGCCATAGCGGTAATTGAGTATAGAAATGGAGAATATGTTCCAATTCTGTTGGAAAGTGATGGATCGATACGCTGCAATAGCCAGATGGGTGGTGTGTCGGAGGCATCGCCACTCGACAGAATTGCTTTTCTCACTGCAGCCCACATGGCAGGAGGTGCTATTTTTTGTGCGGGCGGTCACGCCCGGTGGGCAAGGTACCAGCTGCCATCACTGCCTACTAATTCTGAGGAAATTGGAAGAGTACTCCAGCGCATTCGTCGAGAGTTCGGGGAAGGTCGTAGTGGTACTGATACTGATTAAGAGGATTCTCACTTTTCCAGTGCCGCCTGGGCGGCGGCCAATTTGGCAACGGGGACCCTATTCGGCGAACAGCTCACGTAGGTGAGGCCGATGGCGTGGGCAAATTTCACCGACGCCGGCTCGCCGCCGTGCTCGCCGCAGATGCCGAGCACAATATCCGGCCGCGTTTTTCGCGCTCTTTCGATGGCCACCTTCATCAGCTCCCCCACGCCTTCCACGTCGATGGTGGCGAAGGGGTTCTGTGTGAAAATTTCCAACTCATTGTAGCGGCCCAGGAAGCTGCCCATGTCGTCGCGACTCATGCCTAGTGTGGTCTGGGTGAGGTCGTTGGAGCCGAAGCTGCAAAACTGGGCGATTTCCGCAATTTCTCCGGCCCGCAGGCAGGCCCGTGGCAATTCCAACATAGCGCCCAGCAGGTAGTCGAATTCTACGCCCGACTCCTTCCGCACCGCCTTCGCTGCCTCTTGAACGATGTCCGCCTGGTGGCGCAGCTCCTTTACAAATCCCACCAGCGGGATCATGATTTCGGGGTGGACGGCAATGCCCTGCTTTTTGCAGTGTACGACCGCCTCGAAGACGGCCCGGGCCTGCATACGGCTCACTTCCGGGTAGGAAATGCCCAGCCGGCAGCCCCGGTGACCCAACATGGGATTAAACTCCTTTAGAGCTTCCACTCGGGCCCTGATGCGTTCGAAGGGAATGTTAAATTCTTTTCCCAGCGTCCGCTGGGTGCCCTCGTCGTGAGGGACGAATTCATGGAGAGGCGGGTCTAGAAAGCGGATATTGACCGGCAGGCCCCCCATGGCGGTGAAGATGCCGATAAAGTCCTCCCGCTGCATCGGCAACAGCTTGGCGAGGGCCTTTTCCCGCTCCTCCGCCGTCTCCGCCAGGATCATCTCCCGCATGAAGTCGATGCGACCGCCTTCGAAGAACATGTGCTCCGTCCGGATGAGCCCGACCCCCTCACCGCCATAGCGCAATCCGGCCTTCGCCTGTTGCGGAGAGTCGGCATTGAGGTAAACCTTCAACTTTCGGCATTCGTCACACCACCCCATGAGCTGAGCAAACATGCCGTAGATGGCGCTCTTTTCCGGGGCCAAGGTTCCTTCCAGTACCTGATTTACCTCCGAGGGCACCGTGGCCAGGGAGCCCAAATAGATCTCTCCTTTTGTGCCGTCGATGGAGATTTCGTCGCCCTCATGGACGGTGACGGCTCCCGCCCGCATGGAGCGTTTGCCGTAGTCGATTTCCAGCGCCGACGCGCCCACCACGCAAACCTTGCCCATTTGCCTGGCCACCAAAGCCGCGTGGGAGCTTACGCCGCCCCGGCTGGTAAGAATTCCTTCCGAGACCAGCATGCCGCGGATGTCTTCCGGTGAAGTCTCTGCCCGGCAAAGAAGGGCCTTCTCACCGCGCCTGTGCAGCTCTTCGGCCCTGGCGGCAGAGAAGCAGACCTTCCCCGACGCGGCTCCCGGTCCTGCCGGCAGACCCTTACCGATGACTTTGGCTTTGGCCTGTTCATTCCCGTCGAAGATAGGCACCAGCATGGTGGAGATGGAGTCGGCCGGAATGCGCCCAATGGCGGTTTTCTTGTCGATGAGCCCCTTCCGCTCCATTTCGAGGGCGATGCGCACGGCGGCGAAGCCGGTCCGCTTTCCGTTGCGGGTCTGCAACAAGTACAGTTTGTTCTGCTGCACAGTAAATTCGAAATCCTGCATGTCCTTAAAATGATCCTCCAAGGTCCTACAGACGCTTACCAACTGCTCGAAAACCACCGGCATATCGGTTTTTAGGTCAGCAATGGGCTTCGGAGTACGGATCCCGGCAACCACGTCC
>JAIRMB010000041.1 GCA_031258995.1 Puniceicoccales bacterium | reverse complement strand
CTTGGGACGAACCCACCGACGTACTTTGCAGAATGCGCAAAATGTCGCGAGTGATGGCGAGCTGTCTCTCTTCGCTGAGCACAGTTTCTCAATAGGCTAAAAAAATCACTGCTCCAGCGAGCTTTTTTGCACACTGGTGACCCGTTTTTCAAAATTAGGGGCTTCCAAAATATCTCAAACGCTCCGATCCTTAAGGTCGGACGCCGGCGATTTTGGCGCAGGGAATATCGAGCTTTTGGGAAGAGGTGTGAGTGCACAGGCGGGATTGCAGTCCGCAATTTTTCATGCTTTCGTCGAAAAGCCCTTCACCGGACTGCGCCACGGTCTCTCTGCCCGCTTGCAAAGTTTGCTCTTCGTCCGGTAAAGCTCGGCCGTGCCAATCGGGCACTGACCCATGGAAAATGGGCCGGCCACTCCAATTCCTTTCTAAATTTCTAACGGAGCGCCGCTCGGTAGCTTTTTTCGGCACACTCAATAGTCCTTTTCTCCGCGATCGGATGCGAACTCAGAGATAAGTTTGTATATAGGCCTGACGACGCAACTTAGCGAGCCAGCGCTCGTAAGCTTCTGAAATTCGTAGAGTGCACAATCGCCCCTCAATCTCGTCCTGCACCTCCTCCACGGTGGGGCAGCTGCCGCCGCGTCGCGCCAGCGGGGTCACAATCAGGGAACCGCCGGGAACCGGGATAGGCCCCGCGTAGTCGCCGACGGGCAGGTCTTCCAGTGCCGCACACAGCTCCGGGAGCAAATCTTCAGACGGCACCCATTCCTCCTCCATGCGGGCCCCACCCGGATAGAAGCGATCTCGAACCGTCGCAAAGTCCTCGCCGCTTTTCAGCCGTTCTAAAACCTCCCCCATGTCCCCTTGGCCATCCGGCAAAAAGATTTGCCCTATGCGAACGGCAGCCGGCACACAGAATTCCTCTTGGTGGTCCCGGTAATATTCTGACAGCTGCAGCGGGCTAATTTCCGAGCGGGAGCGGCGAATCCGATGCCGCATCCAGTCGACGATAAAGCCCTCCTCCATTTCCTTTTTGAACTGACCCAACGTCTTGCCCCGCTCCCGCAGCTTTTCGACGAATTTCACCCGGTCCCCGTCGAAATTATCCCGTATAAATTCGTCCAACTGAAAATTTTTCTGCGCCTCCGGAATTTTCATGCCGGTTCGTTCAAATTCCTGCACGATGAGAGCCCGGTCCACGAGCCGACCCACAATTTGCCGCACCGCTTCCTGGACCCTACGCTCAAAATCCGATTGTGAGGTGGCTTGCCGCTCGATCTGCACCATGGCCGGCAGTAATTCCTGGCGGAGCTCGCCAGCGGTAATCAGGCGGCCATTGGCCGTGGCCACGATACCGTTCACATAGCGCCTGCCCCCAAAGCCGCCCGGGCGAAACAGTTCCTTCCTTTCCGGCGGCGAAGACGGATCGGGCTCTAGCGCGATTTCTTCCCCGTCGGACTCCGGTTCGGATCGCGAATGATCCCCCGTCACCGCATCAGCCCAAACGGCTGGCGGCGGCAAATCTGCACCAATATCGTCCAGGCCACTGAGAAGCGGTTGGGCTGAAAGGAGAAAGGCAGCCAACGCAATACGCCTATTGACCATAGGTGAGAGAAAAGGGGGCAGGGCCGCCGTCGCAAGAGAATTTGTGTGTCGCCATGCCGGTAGCAGCTCTTTCGGCGCCCATTGATCGGATCCTAAGGGGCGGAAAAGGCGGGCGCTCCGTCCTGACGGCGAATCAGATCCCAGGCGGCCGGCAGATTCGGCACTCGCCACCGGAAGACACCTTGTTGTTCCACCGCCGCGCCGGAGCCGGCGCCGATCAGAATGGCTCTTGCTCCGGCCTGTGCCGCCATTTCGCCGTCGCAGGGACTGTCACCGATCACCCAGCAGTAGGCGGGCTCCAGCGCATACTTAGCGCACATTTCTAGTAGAAATTTGGCCGATGGCTTCCGGTAGAGGTCCGGCCGGTCCGGCGTGCCGGTAGAAACACAGGTTTCTCGAAAGATTTTCCCATGGCCGAGGAGCTCTTTCAGCCTCTGATTGCAGCGATGGGCGGCCCCGGCAGGAAAATAGCCCCTCCCCACCCCGCTCTGGTTGGTGATTAAAAAAAGCAAATAGCCGGCCCGACCCATGGCGGCCAACACCTGTGCGGCGCTTTCCACGAGAATAATTTTTTCCGGATCGCCGAGGTAGCCGGAGCCATTTTCGCAGAGCGTACCGTCCCGATCGAAGAAAATTCCCCCTAGGGCGCCCATCTGTCCCACTATTGGAAACAAACGGCCGCTGGCGACCCTTCTCCTAGGCTATTCCCTCAATCGGACATATGTCCCCGCGTCTATTGCAAATTTTTTTGCAATTTCCCCGAAGATTTGTACAATCAGATTGTCTGTGGATGTTTCACCACCGAGAACGGGTACCCTCCCAGCTGCCCCGGCAGTTAGTTCTACGCGACCCCCAAATGGGGCCGGTGGCAACCCACAAAGAGTGAAACTGCCAACTCCGGCGCAAAGGACCCCCAGAACGAGCGCTAACCCGCTATTGGCCCGCAGCCGAAAACCCAGCGAAATTCGGCGAAAGCACTCCGTACTAACAGACGCCCGCGTAGGCGTTGCCCTAGGGCAAGCCGTTGCGGCAAGTGGAGCCGATCCAGCTAGCATAGGAACAACACAGGTACGCGTGCGTGAGCAATTCGTGCAATTACTCAGGAATTTGAGACATCAATTCGACAACTTGCCGACGGACTGCCAAAAAGCAATAGTCGCCGAACTTGCGATGCGCTTCGCAGACCATAGCCCAAATGGACAAAACGCCGTCGGCTATTTCAAAGGAATGCAACTAGACGGCAGTGATCCTAAAGCCTTAATTGACGCCCTAATTGCGCGTGCTGGCACAAATGTTGCACAAAACTTGGATGGTCTGGAGGGACAACTCCAAAATACACAAATGCTATGCGCGATATACTCCCTGCTAGAAAAGTTCGACGAGGCTATAGCTGCGCGTGCCGGTGCTGGCGGAGGATCTGAAATAACTTTGCTTGTTTTGACGACAGCAAGAAATCAAATTTTCGGAGGTGGCTTCGCAGAAAGAGTACTCGAATTTTCTTCCGCAGCGCACAAAGATTCCTTCGTAGAAAAGGTACACAAATTTTCTTCCGCGGTGCGGAACACTCCGATGTTTACAGAATACAATATGGCAGCCGTCGATAAAGAAATTACAAAAAGAATCCTCGCGGCCTACTTTCCGCAGGGGACGGGTAGAGATGGTGGAAGGCACAACGCCCTTAAAACGGCCATTGAAAAGCAATTCGGCGAAATGCGAAAAGCCGAAAGCAAAGTTGGGCCGCGCGGACGTGGCGCAAGAATCCCAAACCACAAAGACCTGCAAAGGGCCAACGATACGGCCCTTCGCTTCGTTGCCGAAGATACTTACACGGAAGGTAACGCCGAACAGGGAACGGAGGAGTCCCGCGCAGCCATTGCAGCCAAACTCCGCACAAAGACACTAGAAAAATTTAGGTCCGTCAGCGAAGAATACGCCGTACCCCCTGGTGCCCCATATTTTGAAATGACATCGCAGGCAAGGCTGAATTTTTTTGAGAATCCACTTAAATGGGTGAATGCGATTTGGTCACAGATTGGTCTGCCCCTTTTGCCAGCCCGAGCCCAAGAAGAAGTTAGGCTGCGGAATGCCATCTTAGCTATTGTGGTGCCGCCATCCGGAAAAAAAATCAGCGAAACGCTGGTGCGAGGAATTCCCCCCAGGCTTACGTCTAGGACTACTTTTTCGAAATTGATCGATGACGCCGGATTGCGCACACTTTGCGGGCCGTCCGGAACGACGACAGACATTCTTGCGGTACTTCACGCCCAAAGCCCCGATGTGATCGAAAAGGCGCTCCAACAGATGCGAAATTACGTAGAATATGGACAACAGCCCGATCTGGAATTAAAAAATCTGTTTAAAACTATTACTTTCTACATGCAGCTGGGCCAATATCACAGCTACGGAGAAGTTGGGGCCGCTATCTTTGCGGCTGCCTACCGCAACGATTGCAATGACGAAGCAGAGTTTGTACGCCGTTTTGAAAGGCTACTAGTGGGTATGAAAGAAAAGCCGCAAGATTTTCTTGCTTGATCTATGGCCGAATCAAACAACCATCGGTCCGGCGATGTGATGCACACAGAGGAGCAGAGAAAAATGAATACGATTATGAGCCCATCTGAGAAGAAACTTCCGCCACGCGGGTACATGGAAGCAGCAGCAAAAAAAATACGGAATGCCTATGGCCTGCCCGGCTCTGGACGGAAAAAGTGTGAAGCCACTGCTATGAACTTTCTCGTGTTTTCGGACAGCACTGTGCTGCAAAACTCAGAAGCACAGGGCATATTGATTGGACTGTTGGCAGAGGTGGTAGATGCTGGACGGTGGGATGTGCTTTTTACAGTATTGTTAGATCGCATGAGAGAAAGCGATCCCGTCTGGGGGCAGCATCCCATTGCGCGAATTCTCTACATGTCACCGTCCCACGGAAAGGAGTTCAAAGAAAAAATTTTGGACAAATTGCCGCGCGACAAGCGGGCAAAGCTGGAGGAGTACCGCTATGACGTTTGCAGCCAGTTCGGGCCGCGAGTTACGGAATATGGTATCTTCGTGGGCGAGCTCATGAGCACGACCTGACGGCCGTCCTCGCCGGCGGAAAAGTGCTCCGAGTCCGACACGTTCGCGGAGGAGCGGAGGGGAATCTTAGGCGTCCAGGTTCCACCGCCTAATAGCGCAGTCTGCGACACGCTAGTGCAAGGAATTCCTCCCCGGCTTACGTCTAGGACTACTTTTTCGAAATTGATCGATGATGCCGGGCTTCGCACCCTATGCGGGCCGTCGGGGACTACGACAGACATTCTTGCGATACTCTATGCCGAAAACAGCGCTGCGGTCGATGCTGCGCTCGAGCAAATGCGGGTCGTCATAAGGGACTGGGTGCAGCCCGGCAACGAACTAAAAGACCTGTTCAGGGCCATTAGCGGTTACATGCAGATTGGCCAGTACCACACTTTTGGAGAAGTCGCGGCCGGAATCTATGCGGCTGCCTATCGGGGGCAAGCGGGAGCAAATGTCACGCCGGCCGAATATAGGGAAAATTTTCAGTTCCTATTGACTAGGATGAAGGATAAGCCGGAAATGTTTTTCAGCTAATCGGCTGTGCCGTGAAATTAGTCGACAGCTGGCGCGACGGGATCTACGGACAAACAAAGGAGAGGAAAAGAGATGAGTGCGTTTACGTCTACGGTTATGAGTTCGTCAGAAGAAAAGCTTCCGCCGCCGCAATATATGGAGCGGGTGGTGCAGAGAATACGGGATTGCTACGGCTTGCCCGGATCGGGGCAGAAAGAGTGGAAAGCCACTACGCTGAATTTTCTGTCATTCTCCAGTAGCGACGTGTTGCAAAATCCGGAGGCCCAATCTCGGCTCATTGACCTGTTGGCAGACGTGATAGCTGCCGGTCGCCGGGATGTGTTCTTCGCCGTTCTACTGAAGTGCATGGATGAAAGCGACAGCACCTGGGCCCAACATCCCATTGCGCGGATTCTCCACACGTCGCCATCCTGCAAAAAGGAGTTCCGAGAAAAAGTTTTGGACAAATTGCCGAGCGCCTGGCGAGAGGAATTAGAGGAATACCGCTATACAACCTATCGCGAGACCGAGTGGAGTTCGCGGCTTACGGAATGGGGAATTTTCGCGGGCGAGCTCATGAGCACGAGCTGACGGGGCCGTCCTCGCCGGCGGAAAAGTGCTCCGATACCGGCACACGTTCGCGGAAGAGCGGAGGGGATCGGAGGCCGGTGCAACGATTTCTATGTGTTGCCGTAGAGCGCCACTAGTTTCTTTCGCAGCAGCAGTATGGCGCAAACATTCGTTAGCAGTAGGCCGGCGATGCAGCCGTCGGCGAGGGTCCAGGGCAAGGAACTCTCCATGAAGGCACCGATCGGCATAAGGCCGATAAAAATGGCACGGAAGGCCATGCGCAGTTTTGGCGCACGAAAGTAGTAGAAGGCGTGCTCGGCAAACCAGGCCCAGGCGATCATTGTGGTTATGGCGAAACAATATATGGTGATAGGTATGAGCCAGCCGGCGCAGTCGCTGTGGAAGGCTGTGGAAAATGTTTGCACGCAAATTTCACTGGCACAGCGCTGAAAATCCGGTGCGGCACAGAGAATTAAAATTCCAGTGATGGCACAGACGGCGGCGACGATGGCGGGGGACAAGAGTGCGATGATCCCCTGTTCGCGCGCATGGCGATCGAGCGGCCGTCGGCCCCTATCCACCTCGCCGTGGGCTATGGCGGCTAGTCCTAGTCCGATATCGGTGGCAAAGAGACCGCGCGAAATGCCGGATTGGACCGTTGTCAGAATGGCGGCGCCGGCCGCTCCGCCGGCGACGGCCGGCGCTGCAACCGCTCCGCGAAAGATGCTTTCGATTACCGAAAATACGTTATCATGCATTAAGAGTATGCCAACGATACATACGATTACGTGGACACAGCCAATGATCGGGACTGAAACGGACATGAACCGCGAAAAACGGCGCAGACTTCCGCAGAGGATGAAGGCCGTCGGGACGGCCAGCAGCAGGACGGCGATTGGCCGGCTGCCGGACAGTGCCTGCGGCAAAGCGGATACAAAGGCGTTGGTTTGCACGAGATTCCCCACCGTCAGTGCGGCACCGATCAGTAGGATGCAGTAGACGGTGCCTAGCGGAAAAGAATTCAACCCTTTGGCCATGTAGAACATAGCGCCTCCCATGGAACCGCCCTGGCTATTCCGTTCCTGGTACAGCGTGCCGAGCGATGCGCAGGCCAGCTTTACCACCCCACCCAGCAGAGCCACGATGACCATCCAGAAGAGCGCTCCGGGTCCGCCGGTCTTGAGGGCAAGGGCGGTGCCGGCGATCGTCCCGGCGCCCAGATTTCCGCCCACTATGACCGCTACGGCGGAAAAACTTCCGAAACGCCGACCACCATCACTTTTCGCCAGGACGTGGCGAAAAGCTTGGCCGATCCTACGGAATTGGGGCCAGCCGAGTCGCAGGGACAGGTAGCAGGAGGAGAATAGCAATAGCGGGGTCACAACCCAGACAATCAGAATGCTAAGAAAGGAATCCATCGTACGAACAGGGTCCAGCTGCCATCGGCCGCGGCCCGATCCATGGAAGGGCGCACCGCGCTTGACAATCGAAAA
>JAIRMB010000032.1 GCA_031258995.1 Puniceicoccales bacterium | reverse complement strand
AAACTCGCATTGCCTTCGCCAATGGTCAATTCGCTGTCCCACTGGAACTTTTGCGCACCGGCTGGGCCTCTGGGCAGCCGCCATCGGAAGAGTTGCTCCTCGAAGCAAACGCTTTCTATGCCAATAGCGCGCTGTCCCGCCGGTGGACCCAGTGGCTAGCGGAAATTCTTACGGAGGAACCATTCCCTTATCCGGAATTTCGTCCTACGAGAAGTAGGTTGGCAGCTCTTAATAATGCTATCAACCTTAACGATTTACAATTGATTGAGCGCCTTTTCCGATCCCTTGTCGCCTTTTCCGACGATTCGAATCTTTCTCGAGAAGAAAGTGCTGAGCTGCAGCTCCTCCTTACCCGGCTGGCTATGGTACGTGGGGATCGGCAGGAATTATCCGCCGGCCTGGCACTCCTGCGCGAGAATTTTCCCGACGGGGTCGAAGCGATGAATTCCTATTTTTTAGCCAGCGAATATTTCGAAGGTTGCGGCGACGGCGAAGCCGCCTGCGCCGAATTGCGTGCCTTCCTCGACCGCTACCGGAATAGCGATCGCGCTCCGGAAGCCCTTTTCCGTCTGGCTTATTTGCTTTCCCAACAAGGAAATAGCGATGGCGCCATTGGCCTATTGGAGGAACTTTCTCAAAGCCACCGCGAATCGACCCATGGCCGACTGGGGCAACTGTTGGCGGGCGATTTGCTGCGGGAGCGACAGGAGTGGGAAGCGGCGGAAGTCGCCTATCGTTCCCTCTTGATTCCGGACCAATCGGACGAAGTCGCCCCCTTCGCGCGGTTGGGGCTGGCAAAGTGCCTGCTAATTCGCCCATCCCCGGCCGCCCGGAGGGAGGCGCTAGAGTGTTTGGAGTGGCTCTCGGCCGATTCGGCCATGGATGCCGACTTCGCCCTGGAAGTTACCTACGCACTAGCGCTGGCCCTCCGCCGAGAAGGTGACAGAGTCCATGCCCGACAGGTGCTGCAAAAGAGCGCACAAAATTACTGCGAAGAGCGAAACACCCTTCCTCTTTCACCGAAAGGCCGATTTTGGCTGTCGGCCATCGAATCCCTTATTTGGGACGACAACCCGAGCGCACGGCCGCACCATTCATTTAACAAAAAATAAATAGTTCATTGCTTCCTGCTTTTGCAGGCTGTCCTTTCAATTTTTCTACCGTAATAGCTGTGCTAGAATCTTTGAATTTCTAGCTCGGAAGAGCGCCCCCCTTTGAGCTATTAGAATCTTCTAATGGCCTTTTGTAGGACTGTAAAGTTACGAGATGGTCAGAAAATTAGTAGGCATGCCATTCTTTTAATATGTTTATGCGAACGAGAGCCCGCATTTTCCATGCGAATGGCCATAAAATGGTATTTTATGACAGCACGGCCGTTGCACTATCGTTCGCCATTTTTCATTTCGTTGAAAGTCGTCTTTCACCCGTTGCCCACAAAATTTTTTTGTCACCGATCGCCAATAGAGAAGAAGTTGGTTGTTTCGCGCGAAAGCGAAAAATGCGCAATATCGCCCCCGCCGCGCCGGCTACGACGGGCCTTCGCCGTCTTTAGCTTTGGCCGATACCCTTGCACAGCTGCCGGAATTCTTTGCAGCCGACGTCGTAGGGCTTGCCGCCCCGAATGCGATCGAAGGCAATAAGGCTTAATTTTCCACCCCGCTCTCCGTCTAGCCCCACCACGCCGGATTGGCCGGCCAGTGCGGAGGCGGCGGCCAATTCGGCGGACTCCCTAATGAGGCGCAGGTCGACGCCATTGGGAGGGGAAGAGCGGGCGAAGTAGCCACTTTTTTGTACTAGCGTTTTTTCTGCACCGATGTGGATGGCCAACTGCGCGCCAAACCACTTTCCGGGATTAATGCGGTCCAATTTTACGTGGCCAAAGGCATCCCGGGGGACGTCCAGGCCCTCCCGCTCCATTTCTGCCACGATGGTTTCCACGCCAGCGCCTTCACTGACAAAAAGATTCACATTCCCGACCGTTTCCATGACTTCACGCAGGCGGGCGATCTCGATGCCCATGTCCCAGTGCATTTCCGGCAGATAGACGCCGTGGATATCCCAGCGACGCCGGTCCAGGCCCATGGCCGGCAGAAACTCCTGCCTATCCAGCCAGCTGCGGTAGCGAATGGCGGCGGCGGCGGTGAGCCAACCGCAATGGCGACCCATGACTTCATGAACGATCAACATGCGGGGCGCGGAAGTGCATTCGTTGGCCACGTGGCTAAAAAAATGGGCGCTCTCTTGGGCAGCCGTATCCGCTCCAAGTGTTAGCGTGATGGGAATGACATCGTTATCGATTGTTTTAGGTAAGCCTACCACCGCCACCGGCCGGCCGTCGACGGCGAAACGGTCGGCCAGTTGGGCAGCAACGGCATTCGTATCATCGCCGCCGATGGTGTGCAAAACGGAGATTCCGTCCCGGGAAATCCGTTCCGCGGCGACGGCCTGCGGATCTTCTCCTTCTCCGATGAGACCCCGCCGGCGGCAGTCCTCTCCATTGGTCAACTTTACGCGACTATTCCCTATCGCGCTTCCTCCGAAGGTCGCTAGGCAGCCGACGGAGCGGGCCATCTCCGCGCTTACCGGAAAGAAGTCGCCACGCAGCAGGCCGGAATAGCCATGGCGGTAGCAAAGAATTTCTGCGGCCGGCGCCAGTCGGCCATAGCTCTCGATGAGACAGCCAACCGCCGCCGATAGGCAGGGCGCAATCCCGCCGGCCGTAAGAATTCCAACGCGCTGTGGAGCCATGGGGATAAGGAAAGGATATTGCGCTTATTTTCCAATATTTTCTTGCCATTTCACCCCGGCTCCGGCGACCACCCCTTCGAATCGCTGCCCTAGCGCATTAGGCCGGGCCAAACTTCACAATCGAAAAATTGGACGGCCTTGCTCATCGATATCTACGTCGTCGCCTCTTTTGATTCGCTTGGGATGATATCTAGGCGGCGATCTTGAGTCCGGATAAAGAGCATGCTCTCCCGGCCGAGTTCCGATTAGCACAAAATTCCCGCTGTTTGGCAGACGAAAGTACGCGCCGGGCATAGCCTCATCCATGCTTGCTGTGACGATGTGCCAGGATCTCTTTCGACCATCCCAATACACACATCCCGGCACCTCGCCCATCATGCGAAATTTTCCATCCAAACATCTGTAGGGCACGCCCAACTTGGCATCAATCCGATGGGCCGGCAAGTCACCGCCTGGAACTATTTGGTAGTTCTCGGACTGTCCATCCCGAAAGAAATCCCCCGGCTCTTGGCCGCATCTTCTGTATGTGCCGTCTCTGGACTGATATATTTTTCCGACCTCGTAGGAGTCTTTTTGACCGACAATGCCGAATTCGCCCGTGGCGGTCATGTTGGCTTGCCCCGGGGCGTCGCCCCGCACATAGGTTTCGCCGCCAACGCCGGCCAATTTAATTGGCTGCGGATTTAGCTGTCTTGCTCTAAGGTAGCCAGTCGTTGCTACTTGATAAAGATTTTTCCTATAGCGAAAAACTTGTCCCGGCTGCCACCGCTCACCGTCTTTTCGAACTAGCGCTCCCATAGTATTTTCTGCCTCTACTATGTCGTTTGGAAGTACGAATTTGCCGTCGACATAAACTCGTTGTAGCGCATCCATAAACGCACCTTGCTGGGGTATGCCTTTAGGTTCTGGTAGCTGTGCTACCGTGTCCCGAAAACTATCGCAAGCGGGATAAAACATATCTACATTGAGCGATCGAATCACATCTATCCAGCGGTGGACGTATTCCGGTCTATGAGGTATTGCCTCGTGCAGTAAATATAGGTATTGGAAGTAGGAATTGTTTGCCGTACAGCCATAATCTTTCAGGATTTCGCTATCGTCCCATTGCTCGGGTTGGATTACATGAACTTCGCCACTATTAATTGCCATTTGAAATTTCTCTATTCGCAAGATGGCATCGGCGATCCGTCTATCGTTAAACCCGGAATTTGTCAGCTCTCTTTGAATTTCTTCGCAGTTCATTGCGCGTACTCTATCCGCCTGATCTTGGTCGATGACCTGCGGTATGCAGGGGCCATATGTGACACCTTCATTGCCGGATAAAATAGTCTGTTGCGGGCACCACCAAGGAGAGTATGCTAGGTCCGAATCGACCCGTACGAGCCGCCCATCGGGCGTCACCATAACGTTGCCGCTATGGATGTCCTTATTTGCAGTGAGACTGTCGACAATTTGAATTTCCGTTGCATCTTTTCGGTAGGACGCACTCCCCCAAAATCCTTTTGGAGGGCGAAATTTTGAGAGAGTGCATCCGTCGATCCGCTCCATCCCGATCCCCGGCGTTCCATCGACAGAGGCGCTCCAAGTCTTTACAACAACGTTCGGTCCACTACCGTTTTTCCCTTGCAGTAAAGTCGCCATTGCCTGCGTGCCACGGTGCACTATTTCCCGCGCATTACTTTCTGCCATACTGTCCGATTCTATGACTCCGGCATCGTTTGCTTTGAAAGCAAATCCTTCCTTACTTTGGCCTCTACAAATTGCCCCTTTAACGAATAGCACCGAATTCCAACGCCCGGTCCCTAGCGTATATTTTTTCGCCCCTATCCTACGCGTACTGACATCATAACTATCGGCTTTAGCTTGCGCATGATTTGCCAGCAGGGCGCAGAGTGCATACTTCGGCGCAGAAGGATTTTCCGATTCTGTGACGCACATGCGGAAAAAGGCCGCGCAGGCTTGCAGCTGTGCGGGGGGCGCACGCGTGTCCCTAAGAATTTCGATGGCCGTGGGCGCTAGCGAGTCAAACGGCGATGGTTCTTCATCTTCGCTGCTCGTCCCTATGCTACGTTCGTAGGTAGATATGAGAGTTGCCAGCGGCGTACTTGGACCTACGCGAGGAAACACAGATAGGTTATTTTACGAAAAAAGCAGACTTCAACAACTGCTATTCACTTAAAAAAGTCACATCTATCGAGGGGGTCTTCTCGCGCGGCTAGCACGGAAAAGCGACAAGGGCGGAAAATTACCGATGAGGTTTAAATTTGAAGGTCCAGCAGGACTGGTCCGTGGTCAGAGCCACCCACCTCCGCTAAAATTTCGCAACGGCGGACGGCCCCCATGAGCTCCGGCGATGCGAGGAAGTAGTCGATGCGCCAGCCCACGTTCCTTTCGCGAGCGCCGGACCGGTAGGACCACCAACTGTAGGCGCCGGTCCGATTCGGATGGAGAGCCCGGAAGACGTCCACGAAACCGGCCTCCAGATAGGCGCCAAAGCCGGCCCGCTCCCCGTCTGTGAACCCAGCGCAGCCCCGATTTTTGTCCGGTCGGGCCAAATCGATGGGGCCATGGGCAACGTTAAAATCCCCACAGGCCACAGCGCTCTTCTTTTCTTGCAGGTTCCGCAGTAGCGTCAGAAACTCCGGATCCCAACGATCGCAACGAAACGGCAAACGGTCCAGCTCTGCCCGTGCATTGGGAACGTAGACATTTACCAAATAGAAGGCGTCGAAATCCAGCAGCTGCAGCCGGCCTTCTCTGGGCTCCAGTAAACCGTCGAGCGCCGTCGCACAGTCGTAGGCCGCCGGAGGGAATTTGCTTAGGACCGCCGTGCCGGAGTAGCCGGGTCGATCGGCGCAGTGCAAATATCGATAGGGGAATGGGCCCAAATCGGGCAGTTCCGTCCGCGGACCGACTTTCGTCTCCTGAAGACAGAGAACGTCCGGATGGTAAGATTCTAACAGCGAGCGATAGCTTTTCTGCAAAACTGAACGCAACCCATTAACGTTCCAAGAAATTAGACGCACGACGGTCCCTTATAGAGAATTTTCTTTACGTGAAAAGATCTTAATGCCGCACGTTTCTACGTGCGTCCACGATGATTCATAGGTTCGCTTTTATCTGCTTTACAAACACAGCCAATGTGGCTACACTGTCTGCGTGGCCAGTTTGAGACTTGATCGCAGATCAACGTGGGATCTTCTTGATCGGGGGGCCGATGAGTTGGAGGACCTTAACGCGGCGGACAAGGCGGACAAAGTACCGATACTAGGCAATACGGGGCAATACGGGGCAATACGGGGCAATACGGAATTTTCATGATGCCACCAATCTGCGAAAACTCGGAGCAATTGGGCTATTCGAGTATCTAAGTCTATTTTTCCATTTCCTCGTATCTAAGGAGGAGCGTTTTGCCAATGTCACTCTTGAGCAGTCTCCCTTAGTCGCAATCGCGCACGACGCGCGTGCTTTCGTCGCCAACTTAAAAAAACTTTCCCTCCAACAGAAGCGCAACGCGCTTTTGGCGAAGAGTTTTGGCGTGTCCCGCATAAATCTCTTCCTATCCATCATGGCCCAGTTGCCTTACTTGCTAAATTCTTCCGACCCAGAATCTTTTGCGAGGAATACACAAGATATGGCAGATCTACTGGAGATGGCCGATGAGGCCCTAAGTCAGGACGATGTACAAGATCTGTGCACCCGCGAGCGTTTCTTAATCGGCAGAATCGGCGGCGGGGAACGTGGGAACTTTGTAAGATTTTGCGCGACGAGTTTAGCCGCCCAATCCCCTGAATTTACAAAATGGGCGCGCATGCTGATAGACAGAGGCCTTGGCAGCGATGAAAACAGGCGATTTTACCTTGCAGAGTGCTACGCCGATTGCCAGAGAATGCAGCGGTTGGCCGACGATTCTGGGCACATAGTGCCATTTTTCGAAGAAATTGACTGTGAAGACAGGGTGGTCCCCCTCGGCGAACTTCGTGCGAAGTTCTCCCCCAGCGGAGAACTTGAAACCACGTCCGCCCAAGAGGGCCTCATTGATCAACTGATGAGGACAGAGCAGGGAGTTATTCTGGATTTTTTCGTGAATGCTCCACCCCGAGGTCGTTTTGCGGAAGCTTTGCTTCGACCGGTAGCCGGGAGCGAAGGGGCGGGAGGACCCGCCAGCAATCTTCTCCGATTCGCGCTACAGCGCCACGGAGAGGATAGCCCGGAGTACCAATGCGTAAAAAATCTTTTCTCCACTATTAGCGAAGAAATGAGGGAAACTACTTGGTCCGATGCCGTAGCGGAAGTAGAAGGCCTCGATCGCTAGCGCGTGCCGTTCGCGGGCGTTTGGGACAAAGCCCACGCATGGCGACGCGCGCAGAGGTGGATGAAAAATTCTTGATTGGTCCGAAAATTTAGCCAGGGAAGGCGCTGTGCACTTCTTTCAGACACTGGGGAAATTTTCGATTGCCCTTCTGACCTCTACGGCGGCCCAAGAAGCCAGATCAACGGGGAAATGGTCGGCTTTAGCGGACGTAAGTGATGGCCAAATCGCTAGGTTAGAAGTCCTCGACCGTCAGTCGCTGTCGAACTGGCCCCAGGGCTGCGAGCGGCTCACGGTCGGTCCCGCCGGCCAATTGACCATCGATGAAGGGTTTCTCGATGTGCGCATTTTGAAAATTCAGTTGGATCATCGCCGCACGGAGGCCTACCTGCACTGCGCCGGTCTAGCCGGCCGGACCGCCCTGGAGTTGCTGTTCGACGGCGACATTCTGCATAACCCTCACGCCCAGCGCTATCTCCTTGTGGATGGTCTGCTGGACGGCGAGGAAACTCTAGACCGCATCCGTCGGCTCAACGTGGGTTTCGACCTCGAGATTGACGGTGACGCGCTCTACGTGACCTTTGCCGAAGATGATTCTGTCTCTTCCAATTCGCCGCGAAAAATTTACTATTTGGGCCACCTGGGCAGTGAATTCCGAAAAATTCCCGGGCCGGTCGCCCGGACCCGGCAGCAACGGACCAGGTTTTTCTCGATCTGACCCGAAAAAGAAGATCGGTCCGACAAATCTCTCGGCCCGGATGGCTGGAGCCGGCTTCTCCTTTCTGTAAAAATCAGACCGGGGCGGCAGCGGCCGCCATTGTGTCGGCCATTTCGGACGGTCCTGGGCATCGGTGGTGCTGACAATTCGGCGCAGCCGGCCCACTACTCCACCGATTTGGGCCGGCAATGGAGCGGCGGCGTATCGGGGAAAAATGGCGCTGTTCCCTCTCTCGCGCGGGGTCGGAAAAAAACTTCCCGGACGCTGGGAATCGGCCGGCCAGCTGGCCTGCTATCGGGACGCCGCCTATTTTATCGGCACCCTGAGCTACGTCTTTCAGCGGCGCCTGGCACGGCCTACCGTGGCTTTGCTTCCACTTTTCTACGCCATGGTCATCATCGGACTAGTTCCGTGGCCGCCGTCAGCCGTTCCCAGACGATCTTAGCCGGCAGCATTTTCCGTGTGGGCAGCTGCAGCTCCCGGCAACGGAGGGTGCCTTCGGCCGCGGCGATTTCTAAAAAATCTTCCCTTAGCCCCAACACGGCCCCCGGAGCCACACCGTCTACGGTGGGACCTATCTCCGCTCGTCCGACCCGCACGTTCACGGCGCCGAGAGGAAAAAAGCTTCCCGGCCAAGTACCATAGGCCCGCACCTGCGCTTCCAATTGGGCCGCCGATAGAGAGAAATTCAACCGCCCGTCCTCTTTCCGAATCATTTTCGTATAGGTAGCAAGCGATTCGTCCTGCTCCGTGGGCCTTAGGGAGCCGTCCAAGATTCCCGGCAGATAGGTCATTAGCAGCGATGGCGCGAGGCTCCCCAGTTTTTCTCGCAGGGTTGGCGCCGTTTCCTTCGCCGCAATCGGCAGGGAAAGGCGGCCATAGATCGGTCCCGCGTCCATGCGGAGCACCATTTTCATGAGTGTGATGCCCGTTTTCTTTTTTCGCTGCAAAATCGCCCCTTCGATGGGACTGGGACCGCGCAGTTCCGGCAGGAGGGACGCATGCAGGTTGAGAAAACCCAGCGGCAGGCCGTCCAGCACGGCTTGGACCAGTATGTGCCCGTAGGCAAAAATGATAGCCAAGTCCACCTCTCGCTCTCGGAGCCAGGGAAGCAGATCCCCGTTGGGCCGGTCCGTCTGCAAAAGTTCTAGTCCCAGTCGCGCAGCCAGTTTCCCTATGGAATTTTTCTGCAATTTCATCCCTCTACCGGCGCGGACGTCCTGGCCACAGACGACACCGGCCAATCGGAATAGCTTTCGATCGTTCGCGGCCAGCCAGGCAAGGGTCCTTTCGCCGATGCCATCGGATCCGATAAACGCGATGCGATGCACAAGTAGCCACATAAACGCGCATTTTGGAAAACGCAATAGCCCCCGCGGCGCGCAAAGCGCGCCGCGGGGGCCCGAAGTTTTAGAAATTGGGAATTTCCGGAGCCGCCGAATTTCGGGCTCCGCCCAAATATCCGGATGCCCGTTGGATCGGCGAAAGGAAAAGTAAATTCCGGCCGCGAGATCAGAACTCATATCTCGCTCGCAGGGAGCCGCTTACGCTCTTCTGCCGGCCGGCGGAGCCGTGGAGGGCGAGGTCGATGGCGGCGGCGGCGCTGGGCCGGTAGGAGAGGCCCAGTTCGCCGGCCGTGGAGCCGCCCTTCAATGAAGGTTGTGGGATTTCCAGCCCGCCCGCGCTGCCGCGGGCCGTGCCGGCGAATTCGCGCTCGTAAAATGCTCCGCACCAAGGAGCTAGCTTCCAGTGGTACGGGTAGGCGAGCCGACCGCCGAGCCGGACCCGGTGGGAATTCGTCGGCCGGAAGGAAATCTCCTCCCGTACGAAATCTTCGCCGTTCCCGCGAGAGTAGAAGTACTTGCCGCAGAACTCGATGGAATGTTTTTC
>JAIRMB010000013.1 GCA_031258995.1 Puniceicoccales bacterium | reverse complement strand
CACGGGCCAGACCACATAGCTCTGGTAAATTATGTCCAGAGTCAGCAAAAACCCGCCCGTGATGAAAAAAAGCAGCAGCACGATTTGGACGAAAAAGTCCGCCGTTACGGTAGTCTGGCTTTCGTTAAAGGCGCTAAAAAGGGAGGCGGCGGAGGCGCCCCGCTGCACGTCGATCAGGTTCCCCACGCCCTCCACGACAAAAAAAATGAAGCTGCCCAAAAAGCCAAGAATCGTGCCGACGGCGGTTTCCTTGGCCGCCAAAAAAACGATCGCACTAAGGCTTACGTTCGGATCTATGGGCACACGGGCGAAAATCGGATAGGTAAAGATGGCCAGCCCTAGGATCCAGGAGTTTCGACCCATGCCCATCACGCTTCTCTTGCCAAAGAAAGGGAGCATGGCGAAAACGGCCCCCATACGGACAACGCCCACCACCACTATGAAAAAAAATGCGCGAAATTCGTAGAGGAAAGGTTGCATGGTGCCGCTCAGACCATGGTGGGGAAATAGGAGAAGATGTACTTGGTGAAGGACATAACCTCGGATCCCATCCAGCGAGCCGTGATCAGCAAAACGACCACGACGGAAATCAACTTAATCGTGAAGCCGAGGGTCTGCTCCTGAATCTGCGTCAATGCCTGCAATAGACTGACTATGAGGCCCATGGCCGTTGCCACCAGAATGGAGGGCAACGAAAGAATTAGGATCAGCATCATCGCACGCACGCTGAAATCCACAACGATGCTCTTTGTCATGACGTGTGGCCACTCTGCCGCCAATTCCACCCATTGGCAATGGGAAATTTATCGCCGTCGGCTGGCAAATGCCTTCCTAAGGCGGGGTTTCCCATCGGTGCCGACAAAGAAATTACTTGTCCGACCGCCCTTCCTAGCTAGCGTGCGCCGCCGTCGGGGCCCTTAGCTCAGCGGTTAGAGCAGAGGACTCATAATCCTTTGGTCGGCGGTTCGAATCCACCAGGGCCCACCGCGTTTCCAGTATGATTTCACAGGCAGTCTGCCTGAATGATAGAGAGAGCTTCGACGGGATTTCGCGGTTCGGAATTCGAAAAAGTGATCGCGGAGCGATAAACTTGGTCGGCGTTGGTCACATTTTCTGCCGTCTCCGCCCTCGGCTCGGCTAAGGGCGGCAGCGGGCCCGCTCATCATGGTACCGCTTCGTCGGAACCATTGTCGCACTGTGCCAGCTCTCGTTTTATGGTGCTTTGCACGTCCTGCGAGAAGAAGTCTTCGATTTCATACAAATTTGGAGTTACCCCACGACTTTCTGCCTCTTCTCGCAGGCCGCGGAGCAGTTCTCGAATTCGTCCGACCGTATGGTCGTACAGATCTCCTTTTTCGAGGATAGAGGATAAAGCAAAAAGAGAGAGCTGTAAATCGCGCAGCGAGGCCATCTCGTCATAGAATGGGTTGCGTAGAAGAGGAACTATCGACTCGCAGTAGGCAACGTACGTAGCCTTTTCCCACTTTGCCTCGACATAGTGCTTTCTGAGTCCTGGCTCAGAAAAGATTCTATTACATTCTTCCATGAGTTCCAAATCGCGTTTAACACTTTCCAGTGCGCTTGTATATACATTAGCTACCATACTATTCATATTTCATGCCTCATTTGCCAACTAAGAAAGAAAAATTAGACGCGTAATCCATTGGCCAATTTCGCGCACTAAACTTTCAATTAAGAAGTTTCTTTTCTCTAGGGGTTCACCGCCAAATGACAAGTAAAAAATTTGCCAATTCAACTAGCGACGAAACTGCGGAAAGGCGACGTTTTCCAAACGCATAATTGGAAGCGACTTAAAATTTTTCGCCGGAAAATACCTCTTCCGTTGAAAATTTTCTTGCAGCGGGCGCAATAGCGTGCTAGCACACTGCCATGAACGGGGGGCCATCTGCCATACGGCGGCTTTGCGAAGCACTGCTGCTGCTCGAAGACGAACAAACGGCGGAGAAATTTTTGGAAGACCTTTGCACGCCGGCTGAGCTGTCGGCTTTGGCAGAACGTTGGCGCATTTGTCGGCTCCTACGGGATGGAAGACATTCTTACCGCGAGATTTATGAGCTTACCGGAGTGAGTACGGCTACCGTCACCCGCGTAGCCCGCTGCCTTCGAGACCCCTCCGGTGGCGGCTACCGGGCCATTTTGGAAAAGATAGAAAAAAAGGAAAAGTCATGAAAATGCTGTATGCCCTTATGGCGTTCACCGTCCCGTTCGGTATCTCCGCGCGGGCGGCAGACGTCGCGCCCCAGATTTGCATCCTGAAAATTGTAGATCACGTGGCACTGGATGAAACCGTCCGAGGAATCCGAGATGTGCTGGCAGGCCGGTCGGTGAAAATTTTGGTGGATTCGGCACAGGGTAATTCGGCCCTCGCGCTGCAGATCGGCCAAAAATTTGCGGCAAAAAAGCCGGCCGTGGCCGTGGCCGTTGGAACCGTTGCCGCGCAGGGTCTCGTGAAGTACGCCGAACGGCCTCGGGAGCCCATTCCGCTGGTTTACAGCTCCGTGACGGACCCGGCGTCGGCCGGCCTGCTCGGTAGAAAAAATGTCACCGGAGTCTCCAATTTCGTTCCGCTGCGCCCTCAATTAGAACTTTTTCGAAAACTGTTGCCGGGATTGTCCGCGCTTGGCGTGCCCTACAACCCCGGTGAGGCGAATTCGGTGGCCATCGTGGAGGCCCTACGGCCGATTTGCGAGGAGATGGGCATTGGTCTGCTGCTGCGGGCGGCCACGCGGACGGCGGAAATGCCGCAGGCGGCTGCGGAACTGGCCCGACGGGCGGATGCACTGTTCATCTCCAACGACAACACGGCTCTGGCGGCGCTAGGGGTCATCGTGGCCGTGGCCGACGGCCAAGGAATTCCCGTCTTTGTGAGCGACACGGACGCCGTCCAGCTGGGCGCCCTGGCAGCATTGGGGCCGAATCAGCGGGAGGTTGGTCGGCAGACGGGCCGACTAGTGGCGGCGATTTTGGACGGAACTCCGATCGGCGCACTGCCGCCGGAAAGCGTGGAGCGGATGGAGCTATTCCTGAATCTGTCCGCGGCAAGGCGATTAGGGCTGACCATCGATGGGGATCTGCTAAAAAAGGCGAAAGAGGTCTTGCCATGATGGGCGGTGAATTGGCCCTATCATTGCAACTGGGGCTTATTTACGGCCTCGTCGCGGTGGGCGTGTTTCTCACATTTCGGGTCCTAAATTTCGCCGACATGACCTGCGACGGCAGCTTCATGGTGGGCGGTTGCGTGGCCAGCGTGCTCCTGCGGAGCGGGTTCAGTCCGGTCCTGGCCGTTCTGGGGGCCGCCTGCGGGGGTGCCCTGACCGGCTGCGGGACTGCCTTCCTGCACCTTCGATTCCACATATCAGACATTTTGGCCGGAATCCTAGTCGCCTTCTCGGCCTACTCTATCAACCTGCGCACTTTGAGGGGAGTACCCAACCTTATGCTGCCGGCCGGTACCGGCCGCGGACTCCTGCTGGTCGCCTGCTGCTGCGTCGTCCTGCTCGCATTCGGCTATTTGCTAGGCACGGATTTCGGTCTCGCCTTCCGCTCTGTCGGGCAAAATCGGGAATTGGCCCGCAGTCAGCATATTTCCGTAAAAACCGCCCTGACCTTTGGCCTCGCCGCCGGGAATGGCTGCGCGGGCATGGGTGGTGCCTTTTTCTGTCTCACTCAAGATTTTTGCGACGTAGGCAGCGGTACCGGCACCCTCATCGTTGGCCTCGCTTCCCTCGTCATCGGAGAAGCCGTTCTCCCATTCCGATCATTATGGATTCGCCTGGTGGCTTGTTTTTTAGGCTCCATCGTCTATCGATTGGCGGTCGGTTTTGCTCTTCATTCGGACGTGCCTTTCCTCCGGCCTAGCGACTTCAACCTGCTCACCGCTGCGTTCATCGTTCTGACGCTGGCGCTCCGGCGGAGGAGGGGGTCATGCTGCGGCTAGAGGGCGTGAGCGCTGCCTACGGGAAGGGCGGCGATGTCCTCCGGTCCCTGGACCTGTCTCTTGCCGCCGGGGAATTTCTCACCGTCGTCGGGCCCAATGGAAGCGGCAAATCCACGCTGTTGAAGGCCATCGTGGGATCGATCCCCCTCCGCCGTGGCCGCATCGTAATCGACGGAAAAAAGAATAATTTTCGCTCCGTCTCCTACGTTTTCCAGGATCCGACGCGGGGGACCATTGGCGATTTCACCGTGCTGGAAAACATGGCCCTCGCCTGGTGCCGCGGGAAAAGGCGTTTCCTCACCCCGTTTTTGAACGACTTTCGCCGGAGAATGTTCCGCGACCGGCTGGCGGACTTAGCCATGGGCTTGGAAGATCGGCTAACGGTCCCCGTCCGTTCTCTGTCCGGCGGCCAGCGGCAGGCTTTGGCGTTGGCCATGGCCGTTCTCCAGGAAAGTCCCCTGCTGCTGCTGGACGAAGTCCCCGCCGCTCTGGATCCCCGCTCGGCGGAACGCGTCATGGCGCTGGCCGATCGCATCGTCCGCCAGAG
>JAIRMB010000009.1 GCA_031258995.1 Puniceicoccales bacterium | reverse complement strand
TTTCGAATTTTCTTCCGCCAGCTCCGGTCCATTGGGATTGCGCTCGATAGAATTTCGCGCGGAAACTTTTCCGTGCATTTCCATAGCCTTCCCTTCCCGACCGTTTCCTCCGAGGAAGCCGCTTCTTTTATTCGGTCCGGCCAAACTATTGCCGTTGGCGGATTTACCGCTGCAGGCTCCGTGAAGGCGGTCACGCGTGCCTTGGCAGAGCGAATCCGCGGCGAGAAAGGTGGAGAGCCCTTTCGGATCCGGGTTCTTGCCGGCGCTTCCACGGACGCAAACGTGGACGACGCGTTGGCAGCGGTAGGTGCCATCTCCTACCGGACCCCCTACCAGTCCAGCGAACTGCTCCGGAAGCAGATCAATGAGCGTTCCGTGGAGTTCGTGGACATGCACCTGTCCAGCATGATGCCGCTGCTGAAGAACGGCGTGCTGGGGACCATCGACTTCGCCATTTTTGAAGCGGCGGCTCTGTCCCGGGAAGGCCACGTGCTGCTCACCAGCGCCGTCGGCCCCGTGCCCACTTTTGCGCGCATGGCCAAATCTATCATCGTCGAAGTCAATTCCTACCATCCTGACTCGCTGGAAGGTCTGCACGACATCTATGAGCTTTCGCCGCCGCCCCTCACGCGGGAGATTCCCATCTATCGGGCGTCGGATCGGATCGGATCCACTCTCATGAAAGTGGATCCGGCGAAAGTGGTGGCTGTGGTCCGCACGGACGTGCCGGACGCGCCCGTGCCTTTCCAGGCCATCGACGCAACGAGCCGCCAAATCGGCGAAAATATTGTACAATTTCTTCTCGATGAACGACTAGCAGGCCGAATCCCTGAGTCTTTCCTGCCGCTCCAGGCGGGCGTAGGGAACGTTTCCAACGCGCTTATGGGAGCCCTCTGCGCCGACCAAGCCTTTCCCCCCTTCGACATGTATTCAGAAGTGCTGCAAGATACGGTCTTTGACGGCATCGAGTCGGGCCGCATCCGCTTTGCCAGCAGTGCCGGCCTCGCCGTTTCGCCCGCCGTCCTCCGCCGCATCTACGATCACCTACCCACCTACCGTAAGAAGTTGGTGCTTCGGCCCCAGGAAATTACCAATCATCCGGAAATCATTCGGCGGCTCGGACTGATCGGCATTATCACGGCCCTGGAGGTGGACATTTGGGGCAATGTCAACAGCACCCACGTGTGCGGATCTCATCTGGTTAACGGCATCGGCGGTTCCGGTGATTTTGCCCGCAACTGCTACATTTCCATCTTTGCAACCCCTTCGACCGCTAAAGGCGGTGCGATCAGCTGTATCGTGCCGCTCTGCTCCCACGTAGACCATACGGAGCACGACACGCAAATCTTCGTGACGGAGCGGGGCGTGGCGGATCTGCGGGGGCGGGGACCACGGGAACGGGCTCGGCTCATCATCGAGCGCTGTGCCCATCCGGACTTCCAGCCGCTGCTGCGGGACTATCTCGATCGGGGCGCCGAAGGCCGCGTGGGATTAGACATCCGTAGGGCCTTCGACGTTCACAGCGCCTACCGGGAGAAGGGCTCCATGCGGCCGACGGAGGGAGGTTGAGAAAGATCGGGCCCGCTTGTTTTTTCAATTTCTTGGTGACCCAAAAAATTGAAACGTACCCGTATCCGGCATTAGAATAGACTGTGTTTCCGCTGGCGGATTCGTTAGCCGTCCAACATTCCCATTCCCCTCTACGAGTTCCCAGGACACACTTATATTTTTTGCGGGTAGGGGCAAGTAGATGCAAATAATGTTTTTATAAATAGTTCCATTTTTAATTAATGGCCCAATCTTTATATCGCTCCAGTTGATCCTATAACCATCCTGGAATCTGGCGATGGCAACTTCGTCACGTCGTAGGGCGCGACTCCATCGCCTAATCGTTACACCACTAGCGTTAGCTCGAACGCTTGGATCCATTTTTCTAACTAATTCTATGAAACTGCCACGCTCATGAAAGGAAAGCGTTCTCCTACGAAAGAGTTGCCCATTTGGGGCGAGTTTTTGCTCCAAGCAAACATCTGCATGTGTCCATTGGCAAATTTTATTTCCTTTGTGGCTTATTATGTTTCGCACGTAAACTTTCCCGTTCGGAGCGAGATGAATCATATCAGTATATGCGGTCGTTAGTGCGTCGACATTGCTTTCATTTAGGTACTCCAATAGCCATTTTGTGCCCAAAAAGATCAAAAGACATTGTAAGGTACTAAGTTCGACGGATCTTCCCATGCGCCAGCGCAGACCTGGACTCAGTTGACCCGTGCGAGATAGGCTAGCAATGGCATCCTTTACTCCCTTAACCTTGTCAGGCTCTGTAGGAGCGGTATTTGCTGACTGTGCATTTTCCGAAGACGGTGCAGCCAGTCTATTTCCACTAGGCGGCAACGGCTGAGAAGAAAAGCTTAATGGCACTATAGGCTCCGCCATGACAAAGCTATTTTAAATGAAATTCAAAAATCGCCAAATTATTGTAACTCGCTTCGCTGCGATGTCGCGAGACGCAGAACCTTTGTATCGCATGGGCGCCAAAGCCTCAAAAGTCTTAGCGGCTGTGATGCGAAAGGCCTTGACGGAAAGCCGCCTGCGCATAGACTCCGCCGTCATATGAAACGGCTACAGACGATTGCTGACGCGGACGTGCGGGAAAAGCGCGTGCTCGTACGGGTGGATTTTAATGTGCCCCTTGAAGAAGGGAAGGTCGCCGACGGTAGTCGCATCCGCGCAGCCCTGCCCACGATTCACTATTTACTCGGTCAATCGGCGAAGGTGCTCCTGATGAGCCACCTGGGCCGGCCCAATGGACAGAAGAACCCTAAGTACTCGCTTCGATCCGTTGCCCAAGAACTTTCTGCAATGCTGAGTCGTCCCGTGCTGTTTCTTGACGACTGCCTGGGTGTGGACGTGGCAAGGACTATCGACGAGTTGGACGAGGGCTCCGTCGTCCTATTGGAAAATCTGCGATTCTACGCGGGCGAGGAGGCCAATGATCCGAAATTTGCGGCCCAGCTGGCCTGCTACGGCGACGTCTACGTAAATGATGCTTTTGGGACGGCCCATCGGGCCCACGCCTCCACCGTGGGCGTGCCCGCTCTGCTGCCCGTCAAAGTGGCCGGATTCCTGATGCAGAAAGAATTGGAATTTTTAGGGAACAGGACCGGCGATCCGAAACGGCCCTTCGCCGTAGTCCTGGGCGGCGCGAAGGTGAGCGATAAAATCGGCGTCATCGACGCCCTTTTGGACCGCTGCGACCGCATGCTCATCGGTGGCGCCATGGCCTATACCTTTCAGCTGGCCCGCGGCGAATCGGTCGGCAATAGCCCCGCGGAGCCGGGCCGACTCGAAGACGCCCTCTGCGCCATCCGGAAAGCGGAAGAGAAGGGTGTGCAGCTGCTGCTTCCCGTGGATACGCGGTGCACGGACCGTCTAGACTTTGCGAAGCGGTCCGTAGGGGAACTGCGGACCGTTGCCGGACCCATTCCGGCCGGTTGGCAAGGGGTGGACATCGGCCCCAAAACAATTGGCGCCTTTGGCCGAGCCATCGAGAGCGCCCAAACGGTCCTTTGGAACGGGCCCATGGGCATTGCGGAAATTCCTTCCTGCGCGGAAGGCACCTTCGCCGTTGCGAAATTTATCGCCGACTCTAAAGCCCTATCCATCGTTGGCGGAGGTGATTCCATCGAAGCCCTCAACCGCAGCGGCCGGGCCGGCGATATCACCTTTATCAGCACCGGCGGCGGTGCCAGCTTGGAGTTCCTGGAAGGGAAGGAGCTGCCCGGCGTGGCGGTTCTCAATAGGATGTCCGCCTAGGCATAGAATCGCTCCGTAAGAGAGTAAGTGCCCAGGGCGGCCTTTTCATTCCGGGTCGAAAAGGGCTTTCGCTGCCCGCCAAGCTCCGTACCACTGAGGATTAAAGCGCGCCATGGCATCCCGGACCCGTTCGCGCACGTCGGCGGGAAAAGCGGCCAGGTATTCCTGGAAGGCGGCCCAGCTTTCCCGTTCCGGAAGACTGGTGATTTGGCGGAACATGTTAGCCTCTCCGGCCCGCAACGTCTGCTCCGCCCGGCGCCGGTCGACGTCGGTCTCCTCGCCCGAAAAGATTTTCCCGATTACGGCAGAAATGTCAGAAATGTACTTCCTTCGAAAAGCCACATCGCCGATTTTTCGGGCGGCGGCCCCCCTGTCTGCCCAATAGAGATAGCCAACGGACGGCAAAAGTGCGTAGCTATCCGTCTGTCGCGCAGTCAACCAGAAAAAGAGCAGGTCTTCCGCCGTTATGACGTGGCGGCTTTGGACAAAGGGCTTCAGTTCTGTGGCCACAGCCCTGGTTAAGATGCCACTCCAGAGCTTGTTGTAGAGATTCCAGGTAATTTTTTGCTGTGCAAGCAGGTCGAGAATATCACTGCCGGGCTGCCGACCTGGGAGGTAGTCGGGCAATGGCACCCACCGCGTTTTCCCGCGCCGCCGAACCTCATAGGAAAAAATGACAACCTCCGCTCCAGTCTCTTCGGCCTTTTCGTAGGCGAGGCGAGCGATGTCGGGGAACAGCTCATCGTCCGGATCGAGCCAAAGGACGTAGTCGCCCTCCGTCGCGAGAGCCGCCCGAACTCGGGCGTAGAGCGTCCCTCGATTTTTTCCATTTTCTAGCACCTTAACGCGCGGGTCTTTCGCGGCATACTTTTGGAGAATGGCCAGGCTGCCGTCCGTGGAGCCGTCGTCCACGCAAACGATTTCGATATCTTTTAGGGACTGCTCCAACGCGCTATCCAGTGCCGCCGGCAGCCAGGACTCCACGTTGTAGACTGGCACGCAGATGGATACTTTCGGCGGCCGAGGAACGGCCATCGCGGAGCCGGCCAGCAGCAAAAATCCTAGAATCGTCCTTTTTTTCATTTTCTTTCTCCACCGCTAAATCACGACCAAGATTCCGAGGACGCAGACTTCCCACGCCCACGATGGGCTTCAATCCCATCTGAGCCGTTGCTTCCCAAAAGTGCGGTACGCCGTAAAGGTTGCCGTAGTCCACGATGGCCAGCGCCTCCATGCCCAATTCCAACGCCCCGACGCAAAGTCGGTCCATTCGACAGGCGCCGTCCACAAGGCTACGGCCCTCTTTAGTCGAACCTGTTGCCGTTCCGCAAGAAAAATCAATTCCCGGCCTAGCCGGCAGGAATTGTAAAAAAATTCGGTTTTTTCTTGTATCCCGAACTTAGCGTACCTAGCTCCCAGGCATGGAAGCACATATACGAGAAAGTAGAGGCCCTCGTTTGGGAATTTTTTGCGGCGCTGCCAATGATATTTTCACGCGCTGCTTTGGGACGGACAGTCCACCAAGGCCTTTCACGACACAGGAAATTTGTGGATTGCCGATCGATCTGGAAAATGGTTACTCGGGAGTTGAGGTAACCCAAACCCCATCATTCCGGATCCGCGTCACAACGTTGACCGGCCGGCCGCCAATCAATCCGAACAGCATAGCCGGCCGGATGCTCATATGCTTTCGAAGCTATGCAAATCCGTTCGTAGATTGCACGCGATTACGTTGGGACGATCCAAATACGGTAAACGCGTGCACGACCTTTATCCACTTCTGGCTCATATATCATTTTGGCGATAGGGAGTTCGCTAATCGACCCATGTTATTCGGCGAGAGATTGGTGGAAGTTCCCGTTCCGGTCGACATCGACCACGGCTCCATGGAATGCCTGTACCCTGCACTGTTACTTTCTCCCGTCGCATTGACGAAGTTGCACGCGGCTGACTTTGGACCGTACTACGAACAGCCGGCCAGGTACAGCAGACAGCGTCCGGAGCTATGGTTCGCGGCGCCCCTACGGCCGGTCGCGGCAGATAGTTGGTCTCCAACTGCACTCTTGGCCCACGTGCGCAAGTTCGATTTGCCGAGTCTTCGCGTTCCTGCGGTTCCAACGGAACTGTCTACGACCTTTCTCTTCAGAAAAGCTCCGGCAGTTACTCTGTTTCGTTACTACCCTTTCGCTACCTATTCCACGCGGGCAGATGTGCAGCAGCGAAAGATGGACAAATCTGTCATCATGGCCCACCGTTTAGCCATGCGGGATCATCCCGGCAATGTGACCGTTGATGGCCGTGACCTGGCGTCCTTGGTGTACGATGAGGATGGAAACCGGCCCATTCCGTCGCTGACCGTCACGCTCGTCCATGAAGTGTGCACGGGGACCGTGGCGGATACCTTTCTTTCCCGCGCACAGATTGAAGCCGACGTGAGGGCTGATTTTGCATGGACAGAATGCGCAATCAATCCCGATACGGCGCGAGCCTACGCCGAAGCTGAGGCTTACCTTGCCAATCAACTCTATCCGTCCATCGGCGTCGAGAGAGTCAATGTCGCCCTACGGATTCTTCCCCATGGCACAGAACGCCATCTCTTAGCGATTCGCGAGGCCTTCGTCGCCGTCCATGAGACAATTTTTCAGGCCCAAATGGCGACTCGTGAAGGCGACAGCTTTGCCCAATCCAACGGCAGATTTTTTGCAATGCACGAAGCCAGACGAGCTGCCAGACAAGTTGTCGCCGTCGCTTGGGACGATGCGCTTGCCTCCGGGGATCCATTCGCCGTCGTCCGTGCCTGCGATCGCGTTGTCGTCGACACCGAAGCGGATCCGAACGCCCGGAACACGGCCATCGCCGCTGCCAATGAATGCGTTACCGCTGCTAAAGATCGCCTCATGCGCCGCATTAGGGCCTTCCGGGATCACGTTGTGACCACCGCTTCCCTCGTCGGCCCCAGAGCAGTGCCTGCGGCCTAGTTTGCGAAAAATTACCGCGCGCGAACTTTTTTGTGCGCGCCGTCAATGACGGGCCTTCCATCTGCCCCAAGCATTTGGATGGCCCATTTCCGGATTCACAGGACCTGCATGCGAAATGTCCCATCGTACCTCCCTGGGCGGTTGCGATATTGTACGACTTTAGCTGCAACGGCTACTACATGATGGCGGCTTTCGAATTGTAGCGGCCTGCCTGCGTACGGCACAACTTCTACATCGCCACGGGTGCGCATTTCGAATGCGGAAGTGGTTCCCATTAAGAAAAGAGCGCCCGTTGGGCTGTGCTGAAGTGCAATTTGGCGAATTCGCCGAAAGAATTTGCACCCAGTCGACGGACGAGACCGTGGGCCTGCTCCTGGACGGCGGCGCTGGCTCCACGAAGTAGCTTTTCTCCGGCCGCCTCCGACAAACGTTCCATGGCCCGCAAATATTCAGCTCTGGCAACGATAGATGCTGCCGCGACCACCGGATCCTCTTCCGCCCTGGGCCGCATTTCGATGGTCACTTCGCTGTTTTGGAAATAGGTCTGCACGAGCGGCCTGGTAGAAAACTGGTCCAATAACACACGGGGAACTGCCTTACGCTGTAAAGCGTTGGAAAGGCTTTTGGAGTGATACCAAGCTAGCAGACGATTTAAATTTCCTCCAAATCCGCCGTAGAGCTCATTGTACTTCCGCATGCTGAGCGAAAAAACTTCAGTGACGGCCCCTTCGCTACTGCGGATGAGTCCATCCAGTTCAAAAATTTTTTTGTCTTGGCCGATGGCCTTACAGTCTCGCACGCCCGCAGCCAGCCATCCTTTTACGGTCTTATCGCCGGCTATGACGCAGGCGGATACGAGTGGACCAAAGAGATCGCCTTTGCCGGATTCGTCCATGCCACCGTGCTCCTGGAACCAGTCCGGATGGCGCAGATCTTCGTAGCCGACCCGACATTCGCCAACAATTTCCGGCTCCAAAACGTACTTTACAAATTCTTCCGTGCCCTTGCCCTGTATCACCACCTTGCCAGATCGGTAGGCCACCACACTGACTTTCGGGCCGCGGTAGGCAAAATTCGCAAACGGGACGTCGTAGCACTCCCAACCGCTGGCCTCGCAGGAATTTTCCAATTTCCGCATTTGCTCTTGATCTAACGTACAGGCGTACAACGCCATCGGCCGCTCCGCCACGGGGCTGATCTAGCAGTAGTAGCGAAAATAAATCAAGAAAATTTTGCCCACAAAGGGCTAAAACGCCGGCCGTGGGATGCCATGGCAAAGTTCAATTTTTTCCCGAGGGCGTCCGCCGTGACCGTCCTCCGCCGCAACGGCGGCGGAAAGGAAGCCCCGAGAAAATGCGCTAGCCACGGCAGGTTTTTCGTTTATAATCGCGAACGGTCGAGTTGGGCGTTCGTCGGATTGGGAGGGAACTATGGGTATGCTGCTGAATCTCATCATAAAACCATTCTGCTGGGTTTTTAATTTCTTTTTTGGGATACTGGCGTTTTTGGTTTTACTGCTCATAGCGGCGGGTCTAACATTCAATTTTTGGTTTCCCAAAATTGCCCCCTATGTCTCCATCGGTGATGGCGCCTTCGCATTGGAAGTGGGTAAGTCTAAGTCTAATATCTTCACAGCAAATTTTAATTTCCATGATGTGACCGTCTCGAATGGGAAACGCTTCCCAATCCCCAATTTTATCCACGCGGATCGGGCCAGCTTGGACCTGCTCTTGCTGTCCATTTTCTCGAAACGAATTCTGGTGGAAAAATTTGTGTTAGAAATTCCCCAACTGACCTACGTTCGCACGGCCGATGGTCGCGACAACCTAACGGAATTTCTTAACAGCTTCAGTGACAGCGATTGGTCCGCCGGCAGAACGGGAGTCGTTTCGCAGGCGCCGCGGACCAAGACGATTTTTTTTCGCCATTTCGAACTGGCCATAGGGAAAGTAATTTCTATGGATTTTGGTGCAAATTCGGAACCGTCAAAAGTCCGAGAACTCGTCCTCAACTATCGATTTCGTGCGGATGATATCGAACTCGGCGAGCTTCTCCGCCGGCTGATCGCCGATTTTAAAAATCAGGGCGTTAGCTTTCTCATGCAGGCCGTCATGGATTCCCTTTCGCGCTTGCCGGGCATTTCTACCATCGTCGTTCCCATTATAAAGGCGAACGGCGCTGCCGCTGATATCCTGAGTAAGGGCGTAGGCAACCCCGGCAAGCAAAAGAAAGGCCGTTAGCGTGGCGCTACGGGTGCGATTTGCCGGCTGCCTCCGGCCGCAGTGGCGGGGGAAGAGGGACTCGAACCCTCGACCTTCGGCTTAGAAGGCCGCTGCTCTATCCGCTGAGCTACTCCCCCGGCCCAAGGGCTGTCTTCCGAACGCCGAGAGTCAAGTTAGGAACCGCGCGTACGGCGCGATGGCCAAGCCGCCGCGCACATTTTAGGCGTTATCCGGAAAATCGCAGACGACTCCCCGTAAATTTTTCCGCGGTGCCAACGTAATTGCTCCGTAGGCGGAGAAACAGTGCAAAAATTGGTGTGTCATTACAGCCGGAACATGGACGCCTGGGGCTACTAGGGGGCGGAAAAAGGAAAAATTCGGATCGTCCATTGACCGCCGTTGCTCTTCGCTCAAAGCCGATTGTGTATTTCGGATGTGCCACTTAAGCCAATTATCTACGATCTGCATGGTGCCTAAGATCGTTGCCAGCAGGTATCCAGAGCAATAGCAGAGGTGCGTGCGGAAGGCCCCTTCGTCCGCTGGACCACTGTAGCGAATTTCTCCCGTCGCCTGGTCTACGTCGTAGTAATTAGCGATATCGCCCGTGCGGCGAACATTTTTCCCTAGAAAAGTGCAAATAGCATTAAAAACATGTACGAAAAATAGCACAATTACTGAGACCGTGTTGACCCTGTAGCCGTAGGTTCTCAGCGTCACTTGGTCGAGTACCTCCTGAAACTTATCGGCAACGAGTCGGTCGAAGTCGGGCGCCATCATTTTCCTTAGTTCGCCCGCAACTCCATCGTCCGCCTGCAAAGCCGCCAAATCAATGCGGTAAAGTTTCACCTGGCACAATTCCTTTGCGGATGGTTTCAGCTTCCCGACAAAGCCCGTGTCCCAGAGATCCCTCTCTTCCTTGTTTTTTCCAAATATAAATCCCGAATGACCTTCGTCGCCGTACGTAAGATGCGCCCACGGAGCAACTCCCATTTTTTTTAGTATGGCATTGGAAGTTACAGCCAGACTGACGCCGGAGGAAATGTCATTTGCTATTTTTCGCTGCAGCAGACCTGCCGCTTTCACCGAAAGTAGCGCGCATGCGGCAAATGTTTTAAGTTCTCCAGTAGCGCTGGCAAGTACTTGAGCCAAAAAGTGTTGTAATACAACGTCAGCCTCGAGGTAGGCCGTTCCGTCTTTGTGGAATTTTCTAACCTGGAGATTGTGCGCAATGCCATCGATGGCCCGTATGTTCTTTAGTGCAAAACGATTTTTCTCTTCTAATGGTTGCGCAAGTTCGGCGTCACCCCTATCGTCATAGGTGCGAACGACGATTTCCATTTTTTGTTTAAGTTCATCCCACCCGTTCGGGGAAGCGAAGGTGGATTTCTTCGCAATAAACGCAAGAAAGCGATACGCATCGGTTGGCTTTTCCGTTTCAATAAGTTCGGCAACGGCCGGCTTCCGAAATACAAGTAGTGCCGCAGAGGAAACCTCACCTTTTTGCAACAATTTGCCAGCGTCTTCCAATGTCGCAAGGGCGCTGGCGTAGGTTATTTTCGACATGGAGGAGGGCTTCGCGGGGGAATGGTCTTTCCACATGTGTCGCGTTAGTGCGAATTATATGCAACTTTGCAACAAAATTTTATGGCATGCAAATTTTATCGAAGTGCGAGTGCTTCGCTCGCACATAAATCGTAGAATCTCGAGCGGAAAAATTGAAAATTTAAGCAAAAAAATAGTTTCCTATAAAGAGCGGCCGCCGAACATTTTTTTCTTGGACTGCGCCCGGAAAAGTTTCCCCTATGACTATGCCTTCACCGCAACCCATTCGCAATTTGCGGGCCATCGTGGCCATGGATCCGACCGGCACAGTCGGCGCCGGCGGCCAGCTCCCCTGGCATCTGCCGGAAGATCTGCGCCTGTTCCGTTCCCTGACTCTGGGACATACGATAGTCGTGGGCCGTAGGACTTTTGATTCCATCGGTGGGCCGCTGCCCGGCCGCGATTGCTGGCTCTTGACGCGCCGGGAACTGCCGGTCCAGTTCCGGGAATCCGTTCGCATTTTTTCAGGCCTTGATTCCCTGCTACCCGCCATCCGGGAAGCTTCCACAGAACGGCAACTCTGGGTCATCGGCGGAGCGGAAGTCTACCGCCAGCTGGTTCCTTATTGCGCAGAGATTGTCCAAACCGCTCTGCGAAAGAGCTACGCCGGCGACGTGCGTTGGCAAGTACCGGAAAATTTTAGCCGTAGAGAAATTCTCCTTAACACGAAAGAATTTGTCACTTATCGGTGGCGGCGAAATGGCATTGCCGAAGTGGAAACAGATCCTCTCTAATCTCGCTCCGTGACTTACTTTGCCCTCTCAGCCCTCGGCTTCCTGCTAGCTCGGCTGCCCGGTTGGGCTGTCGCTGTCCTGAGCCGTACGTTCGGTACGCTCTTCTATCTTTCTTCTCCTTTTCGCCGCAGAGTAATGGCCGCCAACCTGCGCTGCGTCTGCCCAAATCTCACGGTCCGCCAACGCCGCTCCATTGCCCGCCGCAGTTCCACTCGGCTCATCGAATTGGGGATGTTTGCCCTGGCCCTACCCTTCCTTTCGAAGCGGCGCATTCGCCGGAGCTTCTCCTTGGCTGGTGACTGGGAAGGTTTTGCGAAAATGAATCGGGCCCGGCTGCTCCTCATCCCCCACAAAACCCTTTCCGAAGCGCTGGTCCTCGTACCCTGTCTCGATGGAGCCCTGCGGAACGTGCGAGTCGCCGTGCTCTATCGGCCCTTCCGAAACCGAGCCATTGACCGGCTCATGATTAAGGGCCGCAGGCGCTTTGGCATTGAGCCGCTCCCCCGCCGATCGGGGTTACTCACAGCTGGCCATTTGCTGAAACGTGGCCATTGCGTAGCCCTACTTTTTGATCAGTACGCGGGACCATCGGGGACGCAAAGCCTCTTCTGCGATCGAGTTGCCATCGGAACCGATCTTACCGAAATTTTCGCCAAGCACAGTTCCGCCACCGTCTCCATCGCCCACGTGGAACGGACGGGCCCATGGCGAGGAAAAATCGTCCTAGAGCCGCTTTCTTCCCGCGAGCCGGTCGCACCCGCCGCCGACCGCTGGCTGGAAAACAAATTGCAGGAGAAAAACTTTCGCGACGATTGGCTCTGGGCCCACAGCCGCTGGAAGCGGCCGCTGGAGCGGCTGCTGAACCTGCAATGGCGGAAGGACCGGCTCCCGGAACTCCTCCGGCTGCGGGGCCGGAAATCACTGCCTCAAAAAACGGAAATTATCGTTAGAATGCCCAACTACTTGGGAGATAATGTAATGGTGCTTCCCGTGCTGCGCTCGCTCCGACTGGGCCGGCCCGACGCGCGCATTCGGCTGCTCTGTCCACGCCACTACGGCGATTGGCTCGCCCTATTTCCCTTCGTAGATGATGTTATTTCTCTGCCGAAGCGCGGAATTCGCTATTTTGGCGCCATCCATCGGCTCCCCAGTCCGCAGCCGGATTTGCATATTTTGTTTACCAATTCCGTCAGAAGTGATTTGGAGGCACTTTTACTCCAAGCCCCCGTCCGCATCGGCTTCCGCGTTGGCGCCGGCCGCTGGCGTCCTCCGCTTACGCATCTCCTTTCCGTGGACGACGATCCCCTGCGACACCGGACGACAATTTGGCACGACGCGTTGGGGCAAATCGGCCTTCCTCCGACACTTTCCCGGGAACCATTCCATCGTGCTGGGTCCACCGGCCGTTCCATCGCCATCTTTCCCGGCGCCAGCGATTGCCGCAGCGGAAAGTGCTGGCCGCCGGACCGCTGGCGAGCGTTGGTGAAAAAATTTTTAGCGGAATTTCCCGAAAGAACGATTTACCTGCTGGGCTCTAGCGGAGATCTGTCTCTAGCAGAAAAAATTGGCGGCGGATTGGCGGCGGACCGGGTTCGCAATTTCATCGGCCGGACAACCCTCTTGGACCTTCTGCGGCTGCTCGGCGATTGCGCTTTGGCCTTGGCCGTCGATACGGGCGCCATGCACCTGGCAAACTGCTATGCAGTACCAACTGTGGCTCTTTTTGGCCCCACGAATCCTATCGCAACGGGACCATTTTTTGACGGTCCCAAGGCCCTTCTGCAGCCCCGCGGCTGTCCACCGACGGGCGGACTTCCCATGGAGCGGCTGTCCGTCGATGCGGTCTTCGTTGCGGCGGTCCGACTACTGTCTTCCTAATCGCCACAAACCCCGCCAACGGAATACACTGGCTCGACCGGCGGCCCATGAGCGGCGGCCATCGTGGGGCGGTAGAACCCGCCGGTCCGTAAAAAATTTCTAAATTTTCCCCTTGCCACGGGAGCGGCGGCCGTTAGCATGAACTCGATGTGGGACGCAGGGACGCAGGGACGCAGGGACGCAGGGACGCAGGGACGCAGGGACGCAGGGACGCTTTGCGCTTTTAGCAGCTTTTTGCGGAATTTTTGGTACGGCTTTCGCGATTGACGTTGAGTGGACCGATCCGGCTCAAAATGGTGTGCAGTCCGCCGTTGGAAAAGCAAGCAATGGCGACACGCTGCTTTTTCCGGAAAGCACCTTCGTTTTTGGCGCTGGAGTCTCCGTTGAGGGCGGCAAGAGCCTCGGGCTCTGGGGCGCAGGGCTTTCCGAGAGCGGACAGCCCCTGACGGTCCTGGAGAAATCCGACGCCTGCCGATTTTTTAATTTTGCAGGCGACGGCGGCGGCGGGAGCGGCATCCGGTCCATCGCCTTCAACGGGAAGGAGCGAACTTTTCGCGGCGACGGCGGGGCGATTTACTGCAACAGCAGTTTCATCGGCGATATCCTAAATTCCTCGTTCGCCGGCAATTCGGCCGGCGGCAACGGCGGGGCGATTTGCTGCTATTTTGGCAGTTTCACCGGCGACATCCAAAGTTCCTCCTTCGCCGGCAATGGGGCCGGCGGTATCGGCGGGGCGATTCGCTGCTCCGGTTTCACCGGCGACATCCTAAGTTCCTCCTTCGCCGGCAATGGGGCCGGTTGGAACGGCGGGGCGATCAACTGCAACGGCAATTTCACCGGCGCTGTGCAAAGTTCCTCGTTCGTCGACAATTATTCGGTGAGCGGATGGGGCGGGGCGATTCGCTGCGGCAGTTTCACCGGCAAAGACGACGCTTTCGCCGATTTAGGCGGCAGCCGCTTTCTGCAAAACTACGC
>JAIRMB010000008.1 GCA_031258995.1 Puniceicoccales bacterium | reverse complement strand
ACGGACGGCTCCCTCGCTATTTTAAAGTCCTATGCCCAAAAATATCCGCGCATAAAAGTGCTCGAAAACGGCCAAAATCGGGGATTGCTGTTCACTCGCATTCGAGCGACCCTCGCGGCAGAGGGCGAGTACATCCTCTGCTTGGACGCGGACGATGAACTTTTTCCGAACATTGCCGAAAAGGCTCTCGCCGCAGCCAAAGGGACCGGCGCGGATATCGTTTTCTTTCAGGTGGAAGAGATAAAGAAGGATGGAAAACGGTCTCTGGCCCGTTGGCTATGCAATGTGCCGACAACGGGCACAGCCAGGAATGCCGCCGAAATCCGCCGCTTGCTCAAACGGAGAAGGCTTGTAGGAATTCTCTGTTCACGCCTGTGGCGCGGCGATCTATTTCGCACCGTCGCCCGCGAGCAGCTAGATTTCGCATCGCAAAACCGCATCGTTTACGAGGAGGATGTTTTTTTATTCCATTTTTTAACGAAAAAGGCGGCGACCTACGCGGTGCTGCCGGACATCGGCTACCGTTACTACCGGATCCATGGCGGGGTTACGGTCCAAGAAGGCGCGGAAGCGCGGAGGAAAAAGCAATCCGACAAAAAAATCGTCCGCAAGGCTATCGCCGCCGACGGGGCTAAACCTTAGCCTAAAAGCCCTTTCCAGCTCAGTAAACGCAGAAGGAAAATTTTTCTTGCCCCAATCTCTTTCTCCGACCAGATGATCCCCATGAACGATCCGATGGCAGTTACGGAGCAGTCGGCCGTCCCTCCGGCAAAGGAGGCCAAAGATGTGGCCAAGCTCAACTGGATGGACGTGGAGGAGCTGTCCCGCTATGTGACGGAGACGGGTAAGATCCAGCCGCGAAAAGATACGGGCCTGAGTGCTAAAAACCAGCGGCGCGTTGCACAGCTGATTAAACGGGCCCGCAACATGTTACTCATGAAGTGAGCCGTGTCCAGCGCGGAAGAAATTTTCCACGACCTTCTGGTCAGCTATCCGCCACTAGAGCAGTGCGTGGCCGATATTGCGGCCGCTAGTGATGCGCTCGTCCGCTGTTTCCGTTCCGGTGGGAAATTGCTCCTCTGTGGTAACGGTGGCAGCGCTGCCGACACGGAACACATAGCAGCCGAGCTGCTGAAGGAATTTCGGCAACGGCGAGCCGTGGAGTCTCCGCCCGAGGCCAGTCTAAGTAGGGAACTTCGCGACCATTTGCAGGGCGCATTGCCCGCCATTCCGCTTCCCAGCTTCGTTGCTCCGCTAACGGCTTTTGCCAACGACTGCTTTCCGGAATATGCCTTCGCTCAGCTGGTTTTCGCGTTGGGCCGGCAAGGAGATTTACTCCTATCTCTCTCCACTTCCGGCAATTCCGCCAATGTGCTCCGCGCCAACGAAACGGCGAAGGCATTGGGATTGGGTGTAATAGGGCTGAGCGGGGAGGACGGCGGCAAAATGGCGAGCGGCTGTGACATTTGTATCCGCGTTCCGGAGCGAGAGACCTATCGGATTCAAGAGTTGCACTTGCCCGTCTACCATGCCCTTTGCGCCATGGTGGAATCAATCATCTTCGGGTGCGGCTGAACATTTTTTGTCGCACCCCACCAGTCCCCGCAGGCAGCGGCCACAAAAACGAAGCATTTCTTCTCGAAGATCTTCCGGAATTGTTAGATCCTGGCCGATTGCTTCTAGGGCGCCGCTCCGGTCCCGCTCGTTGCCGTAGAGATGGCGAAAAATGCGCCGCACGCCTTCGATCCGTTCTTCGCTAAAACCTCTCCGCTGGAGACCGATGCGATTATAGGCGCGCAATCGGGCCCGATTGCCTTCGGCGATCATGACGGGGGGCAGGTCCTGGACTAGTGCGGAAAGTCCGCCCAGAAAGCCGTGACGTCCGATCCGGCAGAACTGATGCACCGCCGACGCACCGCCAACGTTAGCGAAAGATTCCACCTCTACGTGACCACCGATCACGGCTTTACTGCTCACTATGATATCATCTTGAATCTTACATTCGTGGGCGACGTGAGAATAGGAAAGGAAGTGGTTGCGGTTCCCGATGCGGGTTTCATTGCCGGCCATCGTAGGACCGTGGACGGTGACATATTCGCGGAACACGTTGCCATCTCCGACGATGAGCGGACCGTGGCCGCCGTCCCACTTCAGGTCCTGGGTCTTCCCGCCTAGGAGGGCAAAGGGAAAAATCTCATTGTCTTTCCCTAGTAGCGTGTTACCTTCCACGACGGCGTGGTGATGCAGGACGCAGCCGGTCCCCGCGCGGACAGACCCGCCCACGTAGGCGTAGGCACCGATGGAGACGTCCTCTGCCAGTTCTGCCCCCCGCTCGACAATGGCCGTTGGATGGATTGTGGCCATAGCGCATTTCCTTTTTCTAGGGGACCTTAACCGATCCAGCGCAGCAGCGCCGCGGCGGATGTGAGACCCGCTCCAAACGCGAATGGCACGATCAAATCGCCCTCATGGAAGCGGCCTTCCTGAAGGGCCATATCCCAGGCAATGCCGAGGGAGGCGGAGGACGTATTCCCGGTACGGTCCAGAACTGCTACAACACGCTCCATAGGAATGCTTAGCCGTTCTGCGATGGCCTCTATGATGCGCAGATTGGCCTGGTGGGGAATGAAGTGGGCCACGTCGTCGACGCCAACGGAACAGCGCTCGAAAAGCCGCTCCACCGCATGCCCCATGTCCGTCAAAGCCCGTTTAAATACCTCGCGGCCATTCATTTTCAGATAATGGAGCCGGTCAGCCACCGTCTGCGCCGTTGCTGGATGTCTGCCGCCACCGCCCGGCATGCAAAGAAATTCTGCCCCTGATCCGTCGGCGGCGAGGAAGGTGCCTAGTAGCTCTGCCCGCTTTTTGACATTTTCCGATGTCAAAACCAGAGCTGCTGCGCCGTCTGCCAACAGAACGCAGGTAGAGCGGTCCGTCCAATCCGTCACGGCGGAGAGCTTATCGGCTGCGATGGTCAGGACATTGCGATAGGGTCCCCGCTCTAGCAGCCCGGCGGCCAGTTCCATCAGATAGATCATGCCGGAGCAGCCCACTTCCATGCCCACACAGGGACACTTCGTCCCTATGCCCAGCTTCTGCTGGACGAAGCAGGCTGTGGAAGGAAATTGCATGTCCGGCACAACCGTAGTCACAAGGACAATGTCCACGTCGTCGGGACATAAATCGGCGTCCGCTAGCGCTTTCTTTGCCGCTTCCGTAGCCAAGTCTGAGGTAATTTGCCCTTCCGCCGCGATGTGCCTTTCGCGAATGCCGGTGCGCGTGACGATCCATTCATCGCTGGTGTCCACCATTCGCTCCAGGTCGCTATTCGTTAATATTTTTTCCGGCAGGTAGGATCCGATCCCGCGCACATAAATCCGCTTTCGCTCCGCCATAGTAATTCTCCGCTTTTTTAAATTAGCACTTTTTCTTCTTTTTCCGCCGTCCGCAACAATTCCTGCGCTTGCAGTACCTGTCGATGCAACTCCTCCCCCATGCCGGCCCGGAGAAAGCGCTGGGCAATCAGGACCGCATGGCAGATTTCACGGCAATCACTTCCGCCATGTGCCTTAAATACCGCACCGCTGAGTCCTAGCAGTGGAGCGGCGCCGTACCGTTCCGCGCTGAGCTTCGCCCGGATGGTCCGCAGAGCAGCGCCCAAAAAGAGACAGCCAAAAATACGTAGTGGGTTACGTAGAAGTTCCTTACGTAAGAATTTCTTCAATCTTTTCGCGATGGACTCCATCGCTTTCAGCAGCACATTGCCCACAAAGCCATCGCAGACCACCACATCGATTGAATCCCCATCTTCCTGAAAGAGCTGAAAACCTTCGATTAGGCCCCGGTAATTAATAATTTGCCTACTTGCCAACAATTTAAGTGTCTCGTGTGCCTCTTGCACAAGTGCATTGCCCTTCCCTTCCTCGGTACCGATAGAGAGGAGGCCGATCTTGGGGGACGGAATCCTCAACGCCACGCTGCTGTAGTGGCTTCCGAGAATTGCGCTATGAACCAGCTGTCGGGCGGTGGGCGCCGGATTTGCGCCGACATCCAGTAGGACAAAGCGCCTATCAATGGCCGGAATGACCGTGGCTAAAGCGGGCCGATCGAGACCTTCGATGGGCCGCAGTCGGACTGTTCCCAGTGCCACGAGGGCTCCCGTATTCCCGCAACTTAGAACGCCGTCGGAGCGCCCTTCTTTGACCAATTCGATGGCTTGCGCCATAGAAGCACGTTTTTTTTGCCGCAAAACTTTAGTCGGGCTTTCCTCCATGCCAATTACTTCGGCCGCATGAAAAATTTCCATACGACTGAGCACGGAACGAAAGCGGCGCTCCGCAATGGTGGCCCGGATCATGCCGCCATCTCCCACCAGAATCACACGAAAGGGCGCCGTAGTGCGGGTGCACAGCGCCCGCCGGACACCTTCCAAAATTTCTTTCGGGCCGCGGTCCGACCCCATCACATCGACGGCAAGAACCGGCGGCTGTCCTCTATTGCGCATGGAAACGCCGGCCAAACTAATCGGTTTCTACAACCTGCCGCCCCCGGTACATTCCTGTCAGTGGATGCACATGATGTGGCAAAAACAACCCGCCGTCCTTATCGCGCGCCAAAATGGGAGCGGTGAAACGCTTCGCCCCACGCCGCTTATGGCTCCTTTGCTTAGAATTCTTTCTTTTCGGCTGCGCCATGTCTACCTCTGCGCCAAGCTGGCCCGCTCCCATCGACTGCGCAAGGAAAAACGTTTCGGCTACCCATGGTCACAATCCACGGCCAACGGAAGGACGACCATCAGTTCTTGAGGATTTTAATGAACGTATCCTGCGGTATGGACACCTTCCCGATCTGTTTCATGCGCTTTTTGCCCTCCTTCTGCTTGTCCAGCAGTTTCCTCTTGCGGGTAATGTCTCCACCATAGCACTTGGCCGTGACGTCCTTGCGGAGGGCGCCGAGCGTTTCCCGGGCCACAACTTCTGCGCCGATGGCCGCCTGGATGGCTATCTTAAAAAGCTGTCGCGGAAGCAATTCTTTGAGCTTTTCGCAAAGTTTACGACCGTGCGTCACGACTTTACTGCGATGAATGATGGAAGAAAAAGCATCTATCGGCTCGCCGTTCACTAGCAGGTCCAATTTCACCAGGTCCGACTTGGCGTAGCCGGCCAGGTCGTAGTCCATGGAGCCGTAGCCGTGAGTTATGCTCTTAAGCCGGTCGTTGAAATCGATGAGAATTTCGTTTAGCGGCAGGCGGCAGGTCAGCATGAGGCGATCGCCGCCCACATTTTCTGTGCCGTTGCAGAGCCCTCGCTTTTCATTTAGAAGGCTAAGAACTTCTCCCAAGGCATCTAATGGCACGTGCAGTGTGGCCAAAATAAGGGGCTCTTCGATGGATTTGATGAAGGATGGATCTGGAAAAAATTGCGGGCTATCCACCTCCTTCGCTGTGCCATCGGTCAGATTTATTCGATAGACTACGCTCGGATAGGTAGATAGCACATCCAGGCCGTACTCCCGCCGAAGCCGTTCCAGAACGATTTCCATGTGCAGCAGCCCCAAAAAGCCGCAGCGAAAGCCGAAGCCGAGGGCGATGGAACTTTCCGGCGCGTAACTGAGGGCGGAGTCGTTCAGCCGCAGGCGCCCCACCGCTGCTTTGAGTTTCTCGAAGTCGGAGGTATCTAGCGGATAGACGCCGCTGAATACCATGGGGCGCACCTCCCGGTAGCCCTTCAGCGGTTCCCGGGCCGGCCGGCCACTGTCCGTGACAGTATCCCCAATTTTGATATCTCCCACGTTGCGGATTCCGGTGACCAGGTAGCCCACCTGGCCCGGCAACAGCTGCTCCTCCGCCACCATGGCGGGGGTAAAGCGGCCCAACTCTTTAATTTGGGTGCCCATGGCGGTTCGCATCATGGTCACGGAGTCCCCCAGTCGCAGCGTGCCGCCGAAGATCCGCACATAGCAAATCACTCCCCGATAGGCGTCGAAGACGGAGTCGAAAATAAGCGCCTTAGTTTCTTCGCTAACTGTGGGCGGTGGAATGCGGCGTACGATGGCGTCTAAAATGGCGTCAACGCCCAACCCTGTTTTTGCGCTGGCTAGGACTGCCTCCTCTCGGGGCAGCGCTAGAACCTCCTCCATCTGCCCCAGCACGCGGGCCACATCGGCTCCAGGCAGATCTACCTTATTGATTACGGGCACGATGTGCAAACCCTGGCTTACGGCTAACAGTCCGTTTGCAACCGTTTGAGCTTCGATGCCCTGAGAAGCGTCGATGAGCAGCAAGGCCCCCTCGCAGGCGGCCAGGCAGCGGGAAACTTCGTAGGAAAAATCCACGTGTCCCGGCGTATCCATCAAATTTAGCAGGAACTTTCCTCCTTCCGGATGGCGATAGGTCATGGAAACCGGGTGGCTTTTGATGGTAATGCCCCGCTCCCGTTCCAAGTCCATGGAATCCAGCAGCTGTTCCTGCCTTTCCCGCGCCGCAATGGTCCCCGTCGCCTCCAGAAGCCGATCCGAGAGGGTCGTTTTGCCGTGATCGATGTGGGCAATGATGCAGAAATTTCGGATCCGCTCGGGCCCCATTCTGGCACCCTGGAGTCTAAACCGCGGGAGACAAGCCCAATCCCAGAGGGCCCATGGCGCGCCGGCCGACAGTCAATAGGGACTAGATAGACCTGAAGGCGCGATCACTCAGAAACGCCCGCAGGGCCATCGGAATTCGCCGTTTCGGCGTCCAGCGTACTACTAACAAGGGTGATAGGGCGATCGCTGCTTGCAATCGTGACTAACATTAAAGTTGAACGTTGCGTGAGCATGTTTTCCTCTTCTGGACTAGCGTCCCTGATTGTATCATTTGACTTTCGAAATCTTATTATCGTCCCGTTTAACCAACCGGTCGGCAATCTCATATAAAAACTTTTAGTATCGAGAGAAATCATACTTCTATCACTGCTAACCGTGGGGCTCAGTATGATATCTTCGAAAGCGATGCGCCTCCCTTCGGGGAAAAATGGCATCGGACCACTTTCGCCCCCAGACATCCATTGGTACATTATAATGGCGCTACCGTCTTGGTCAAGTTTGACGTCTGGCGAACTGCACCGAATTTCTTCAACAACACTTTCCCGTTCCACAATAGAAGTCGTTCTAGCGATGTATTCTTGGCCATCGTTGAGTTTTTTTACAGAAATCGTCACATCGGGATACATCCATGCAAAGCAACTTTCCCCGTTAAATTCGAAGTAATGCCTTATTACCCACTCTCCCTTATATTGGCGCATTCCAAGAAGCCTAGCGATGGAGGGCAGGTTCCCTGAACTGATTTCCCTGCGCAGGGCATCAGATAGACCGATCCGGGAAAAGGCTAGCCATAGGCGTGAAAGAAAACTATGGCCTAGAGCTCCCGCCAACGCGTAGCGGTCGAAGAATCTATCCGTCTTCTGCAGTGCGTAGTTGCAGACTGACCTGACGCTTTTCTCTTTGTCCAAAGAAGTGATTGGGCTGTCCGTTCGGTCGCAAATAGGTACAACCGGTGAGTCCAGTGCGGGGTATACAGGAGTGGAAACGACGGTGGCACTGTTAACCATCACTTTATTTTAGCAGTTTTATTTTGCATTGCGACCAAATTCTTAACTAAAAAATACGCTAATGGGGCAAGATAAGACAGCCAAACGGATGGAATTTAGCAAAAGTTTTTAACGCCGAATGCTTTCCATAGATTACTCCGATGGAAAAACTCAAAATCCCAGGTTGAGGACCACAATCCCAGCTGCCACCACCGCTTTGGTCGTTACCCAGAGGCGGAATCGGGAAAAATCCTCACCAACCCTTTCTTTCAGACGATGGATAAAGTTTTCGATGCGATAACGACCCTATAGTCGACGCTTTTCGTCGGGCGTGTTCTGAATTTTCATGTTCTTTCTGGCCTTTGCCGTAAAGAAAAACCCACGCCGTCGGAGCTATAAAAGGCCGAAAAGGTTCTTACCCGAGTGGTCTGCCAAAAAATGAGCAAGGCAAGTACTTGCGGAAAAGACAAAATTGGGGGGCGGCCCGTCTTTGCCGAAAATTTTAGCGAATTTTCCTCGCAAAACATGCATACTCTCCCAAAAACCTGCTCGAGCGTGGGTTGTATTTCCATAAAGCCAGCCAACGCTCCTGGCCCGCGATGGCCAGCTTAAGTTACGGAGTTGGTAGTTTTCCCATCTAAGTATAGATTGGGGTCACGTCCAGCATGGATAGGATAGACGGGACGGCTCAGACGGCGATATGCCCTGTGGCCAACAGATCTTATACCTTTCTGGCAAATACGCTAGCCGTGCGGGGGCGGCACTGGACCGCCTTTACGGATTTTACGGATCACCCACTTGATCACCAGCTGTCGCGAGACCAATTCCTCCCATTCAGGGCGCGCAGGCTAGGCCGCTATCAGCCACTCCAACAAACAAGTCTTCGTCCGATCGGCCAGATCGGTCCGCTCTTGGCCGAAACAGGCACGAGGGAGCGTATCTTGGATGATCTTTTCGAAGGTTTCTCTAAGGGCAAGGCCGGCCAGCTCCTCGCTGGCCCGTTTCCGCGCGGCTGACCGCTCCGACGCCGGCCAGCCGCTTCTTTCTCCATTTGCCAGCGAAATAAAATCCCCGATGACCTTTTCCCAGAGTGCGCGTTCGGCACCGTTACCCGCGACTGCCAACTGATACAGCGCGCAGGCCAGTGCCAACAGCGTCGGGGAGCGAATCTGCCCGACGGCGGCAGAAAAAGCCGCGAGCGCGCAAAGATCCTTCGTGCGCACTAGCGAATGCCCCAGGGAGGGGCAGGAGATCTCAGAAGACATCCGCTCCAGCCGGTCGGCCGACTCCCCAAAACTTCGGCACAAATCCCGCATGACCGAAAGAGCGTCACTGGACTGTACCGCGAGACTCATCCGTTCCTACCCCGTCCGCTTTGGCCGAATGCCGATCCGTATCCGTCCGTTCCCGTTCGCAGAGCCCTAGATTCCACCCGATCCAGCGGAAAAAGGACCGCACGGCCCTCCCCATCGCTGCAAAGCCGCTTCCAATCGCTAGAAAAAAACCCTTTAGGCCGGCGAACAGACATGATCTTTTTTTTTACCTTGCTCGCACTTTTCCGCCGCCTCCCGCTCGCGCCGCGCCTGAATGATCGCCATGTCGCTGGCCAGGTCGGCGCCATTGATAGCCGTTTGCCTCCGAATCGCGTCTGCTTGAGCCTGGATCGCATTCGTTCGAATCCGGCTCTTAGCCATCTCTGCCTCAAGTTTTTCCATCCGAGTCAGTTGGGCAAATTCTCTGCGTTCGCCGTCATTCATGGGTGTCACGGATTCGCGTGTTTTCGGATCCGCTATCAGCCTCTTCCGCTCTGCCCTTCGAGCCTCGATTAGCGGCATGCGGCGCTGCATTTCACCACTGACGTGCGCCTCAGATTCGGAGATGGACTTTCCATCGGCCATAAAGCGCTGCTCCTCCGCACAAATCCAAGCTACCTCCTCCGGATAGAAAATCTTCCAATTCATAAGGATCATTTCCGCATCCGTTGAAACGTGTAAATCGCCCGTCGCACGCTCAAGAAAGCATGCGCACTCAGGACCGCGGCCTCCGATCTCCCGGAGATCTCCTCCACTAGTTTCAGCATCGCCTCTTCAATGCCCCGTAGCGCCAGCTCGCGCGCCTGCGGGTCATCGCTCGACATTCCACAGAAGAATTGGGCTGCGTGCCCGTTAAGCTTGCGTTCGCCACAAAACCTCCGGACGTCGCTAGGATAATTCGTAGACTATGGCAAGCTTTTTTGAGAAAGATTTCCACCGATTAGCAATAGGTGCGACTCCTCGAATGTGATGAATGGCCGATGGGACTTCTTTTTGTAGCACTTTTCTCATTTTCGTGGCAAATTTGATCCACTCGTCCGGCGTCCTAATTGGGAGCATTCCATCTATTTCCTATGGAGAATGGCCTACCGCCCTTTGCGCGAATAAAATAGCAAAAATTCGTAGTTTTTCCGTTGAAAGCGGTGGGAGATGGCATAGGCCTGTTCGCGATGTCAGGCCTTTTTTTGGCTCTGCTGCTGGCCGTTCCGGGGCGAGCGGCGGGTCGCCTTGACTGGGATGCCTTTGCCACCTATGGCAGCTTTGAGGACCTGAAACGGGAGCAAGAGGGGGAAGTGTTAGAGGAACGGTTACATTCGGTGGGGCGGTCGAAATGTGGACGGCGGGACGGCTTCGTTACTGTTGCCATTGACGGTGCCGCCGGATCCGGAAAAACGTCTACGGCTCGGGCGCTCGCCGAGCGGTGCGGCTACGCTTCCGTTTCCACGGGCGAACACTACCGGGCCCTGACGGTGCTTTTTTTAGCTGAGGGCATTCCGGCCGCCAATGGGGCGGCGCTGGAGGCGCGGCTCTCCCGGTTGCGGCCGTCGACGATTTTTTGCGGCAGCCGAGCCCAGATCGCGCTAAACGGGAAAACATTCCCGGAAAGCGAATTGCGCAGCCCTGCGGTCACGGCGGCCGTACCTGCCTACGCGTCCCTGTCAGCCCTGCGCCGTTTCCTTCACAGCTACGAACGGCAGCTGCCTGCCGTTGCTCAATCGGTCGGATTTAAGGGAATTGTGATGGAAGGCAGGGATGTTGCGTCGGCGGTGATGCCGGACGGTGACCTGCGGGTCTATTTGGACGTGGATTTGCCGGAGCGCGCCAGAAGGCGTGCGCGGGAAGAAATTGTGGACGACGTGGCAGAACGGGACCGGCAGGATCGGGAGCAGATGGAGCCGGCGGAGGGTATTTGGCGTCTAGATGGTGCCGGGCTGTCGCTGGATGAGGTGGTCGCCCTTCTGCAAAGCCGGCTGAGGGAGATGGGCGTCCCATGAGTGCCATGCCGTCTCCGGCCTACTCGTTGAGTGTGTGGTTCTGTCGAAGCGTTTTACGGGAATTTTTTTCCCTGACCGTTGCCGGCGAAGAGCACGTTCCGGCAGAGGGTCCCTGTATCATAGCCTCTAACCACGCCAGTTTTTTGGATCCGCCGGCCGTGGGGGGCCGCCCCGGCCCCGCCCGGACAACGTTCGCCCCCCCGGACCACACACGGGACAAGTTGAGC